>DATGVC010000077.1:0-7732 GCA_035300745.1 Gemmatimonadales bacterium
CCGCTCCATGAGCTTTCGGACGCGCTTTCGCACCATCGCGCCGGGCGTACCCCTGCAAGACTCGCTCACGGCCATAACCACCTATCGATACGGCCGACCAACGAAAATCGACACCCAGCGGACGGTGGAGGTTCGCTTCCGGCGCCAACCACCACCGCCTTAGCCACTTGCGCGGAATACGGTCATGGGGGGATATGGGGCCTCCCAGGAGGTCACCCATGGCTCTGCCACTGCTGATCGCGCTGCTTCAGGCTGCTCATCCGGCGTCGGCGCCGGTACAAAATCCCGTCGGTTCGGTCGCGGCTTGGACACTCCATTTCAGCGGCGACGTCCGCTGGCAGCAGGTCACGCCCGCCGGAGCGCTGCTCGTCTCGACGGACGCCGCCCTTGCGGGCGTCGACGTCGAACGCGGGCAGATCACCTGGCAGAAACCGGAGCTCGGCGGCCTCCCGGTGGACAGCGTCCGCATGGTCGAAGGCTCGTTACTGATGGAAGCAGCGAAGCCCGGCCTGTCGCTCATTTTCGATCCGGTCACCGGCACGGTGCTGTTTGACTCTCGGCGGCTGAATCTGACGAGAGTCGTGACGCGGCGCGTGCTGCCGCAGACGGGCACACTGCTCGTGCACGGCCAGCGAGCTTCGGGTCCGCCCCTGGTCGCGCTGTACGACCTGGCGACCGGCAACCAACGCTGGGTGAGCGAATCGCTCTTCCAACAGACCGAACCGAAGCGGGGCGGCCTCGGCGGCCTGATGCAGGGTCTCGTGCGGATGGCATCATCGGCGACCACACTCGAGGTGTTGCAGGCCGGCCCCGAGGTGATCGTGGTCCACACGTTGATGGGCCTGCGGGCCCTCGATGCGAAGACCGGCACGATCCGGTGGACAGCGACGTTACCGATCGCTCGCTCAGGGACCGTGCCACATCAAGTCAAACTCTATCCTTCACTCGCCAAGACCGACCGCATCTACGTGAGCTACGACGAGCGGCTCATGGCGTATCGGCTCGCCGATGGGCAGCCGCTCTGGTCCAAGCCCGCGACTGTCGATGGCTGGATTCGCGACATCGTCCAGCACCCGGCAGGCATCATCATGCTGCCCGTCGGACCGCCGCCGAACCAAGCCACCGGCAACGTGCGCATCATCAACGGCGTGGTGCAAACCGGACTCAATGTCGCGCGCTACGACGACGGCACGATGATCGCCGACAAGCCGCTGCGGATGCGCGGCACGGTGAAGGACGCGATGATCGCCGGCGACGCGGTGGTGCTCGCCGTGGACGCCGACTCGCGCACCTTCGTCAACGTCCTGAACGTCGCGACGGCAACGGTACGACTCGAGAAGGATGTGAAGATCAAGGGCCAGCTCAACTACGCCGAGCTGATTCCGGCAGGCCTGCTGTACGTCTCCCGCTCCGACGCGGCGACGAACGGCGAAGTCAACGTCATCGACCTGACGAGCGGCGAACCGAAGTACAAGGATGCGATCGAGGGCAGCAAGTCATCCGCGCTGCTCCATGCTGTAGAAGGGAGCACGCTGTACGTCTTTGCAAACAAAGACCATCATCTCTACGCCGTGAATCGCCAGGACGGCACCTATCGGGCGCTGGGCGGAGAGATCAAGCTGGAAGGCGATGAGGATCCGACTGCGCTCGAGGTTCGCGCGGCAGGACTCGTGCTGATCTCATCACAGAACCTCGTGATCGCCGGTCGAGACGGGCAGATCAAACAGCAGGTCTATCATCCAGCACCGCGCCTCCCGGGGTTGCTGCGGGCGCTCTATCGCATCAATTCGATTCGTGCCGGTCTCTACGGTGCGGCGGCATCGTCATACGGTGACGCGTTCGCGCAGGCCTCACGCACCGCGACTGACAGCACCGCGAGACGCATTACGGGTCAGCTGGCGACCGCCTACACCCAGGGCGGAGCACAGCTGCAGGGATACTCGACGCAGGCAGCCGCGATGGCGTCGAAGCGATTCAAGGCGTCACTGGCGACGCCCGGTTCGGTATTCGTGCTCACGCGCTCCCCCGAGGGGGACGGCAACGTCCTGCTCCAGATCGACAAAGACAGCGCGCAGCCGCGCTCGCGCGTGGACCTCGGCAAGCAGCGCGAGCCCGTCTATGCGGTGGACGATATCTCGGGAATGCTGTTCCTGCAGACGACGCCGGGGACGCTGGCCGGCTATCGACTCTAGGAGGGCTCGCCTGCAAAGGCGGGCCTTTTTGTGGTAAACTGGGGGCCATGCCAACACAGGTGGAAGGCCGCCGCGGCGGCGCCGTCGGCGCCAAAATAGACTACCGGGATGGCCACTGGATCGTCCCCGACCATCCCATCATCCCCTTCATCGAAGGCGACGGCACCGGACCCGACATCTGGCGGGCGTCGGCGAAGGTCTTCGACGCCGCGGTGGCCAGGACGTCGGGCGGGAAGCGCAGCATCGTGTGGCGCGAAGTCCTGGCCGGCGAAAAATCCTTCAATCAGAACGGCAATTGGCTGCCCGACGAGACGCTCGGCGTCATTCGCGAGCATCGCATCGCGATCAAAGGCCCGCTGACGACGCCGGTCGGCGGCGGCATCCGCTCGCTCAACGTCACGTTGCGGCAGCTGCTCGATCTGTACGCCTGCATCCGCCCCGTCCGCTACATCGCCGGTGTGCCCGCGCCGGTCAAGCAGCCGGGAAAACTCGACGTGGTCATTTTCCGGGAGAACATCGAGGACGTGTACGCGGGCATCGAGTACAAGGCTGGGAGCTCCGAAGCCGATGCCGTGATCGAGTTCCTGCAGCGCCGCTTCGGCGCGAAGATCCGGGAGAAGAGCGCCATCGGCATCAAACCGATGTCGAAATTCGGGTCACAGCGACTCATCGTGAAGGCGATTCAATACGCGATCAAGCGGCATCGTCCCTCCGTGACGCTCGTCCACAAGGGCAACATCATGAAGTTCACCGAAGGCGGCTTCCGCGACTGGGGATACGAGATCGCGAAAGAACGCTTCGGTGAGCAGACGGTGACCGAGGCGGAGGGCGGCAAGCGGAAAGAGGACGTCGGCAAGGTCATCATCAAGGACCGCATTGCCGACGCGATGTTTCAACAGCTCGTGCTGCGGCCCGACGAGTATTCCGTGATCGCCGCGCCCAATCTCAACGGCGATTACCTGTCCGACGCGGCGGCCGCGCAGGTCGGCGGGCTCGGTCTCGCGCCGGGCGGCAACGTGGGAGATGGCTACGCGGTGTACGAAGCAACGCACGGCACGGCTCCGAAGTACGCCGGCCAGGACAAGGTGAATCCCAGCAGCGTCATCCTGTCGGGGGTGATGATGTTCGAGGAGATGGGTTGGGATGAGGTGGCTCGTGCCATCGTCCGCGGGCTCGAGGGAGCGATCGCGGTGCAACGCGTCACGTACGACCTGGCGCGCCAGCTACCCGGCGCAACCGAGGTCTCGACCTCCGCGTTCGCCGACGCCATCATCGAGCACCTGTCATGAAGACACTCATCTCGACCAAGCCTCTCGGGAGCGTTGAGACACCGCTCCTCGCGGTGCTCGTCGCCCAGGGATCAGCGGCAGCAATGGATCCGGGCGTCGAGCGCGCGGTCGCGACAGGCGACTATAAGGGAAAGAAAGACGAGACCCTCCTCGTCTACGGCACTGGCAAGGCGCAGCGCATCCTGCTGGTGGGTATCGGGAAAGCGAGCGAGATCACGCGGAGTGCAGTCCGTCGCGCCGCGGCGATCGCGGCCAAACGCGCCCGCGGCCTGGGGACAAAGACGTTCTCTCTGGCCGTCGCAAAAGAGGCGCGCGGCAGTCTCGGCGCCGCCGAGCTGGCGCAGGTGGTCATCGAGGGGGCGGCGCAGGGTGGGTGGCAGTTCACCGAGCTCAAGCAGCAGCCGGAGGACCCCAAGCCGGACCTCGAGTCCGTCGAGCTGGTGATCGATGCAGCCGACAAGGACGAAGCCGAGGCGGGACGCCGGATCGGGGACGCCATTGCGGCCGGGTATCTGTTCACGCGCAACCTGCAGATGCAGCCGGGCAATGTCTGCACGCCCAGCTATCTCGCCGAGCAGGCCCGGAAGCTCGCGGCGGCGCACGGATTCAGCGTCACCGTCATGGATAAGGGGCAGATAAAGAAGGAAGGGATGGGAGCGCTCCTCGCCGTCGCTCAGGGCAGTGCGGAGGAACCCCGCTTCATCGTGCTCGAGTACCAGGGGGCGAGTGGAGCCCCGATCGTCCTGATCGGCAAAGGCGTCACGTTCGATTCCGGCGGCATCTCGATCAAGCCGGCGCTGAACATGGAGGACATGAAGTTCGACAAATCGGGAGCCACCGCGGTGCTCGGCACATTCGAAGTGCTGGGACGCCTCAAGCCCAAGATCAATGTGGTCGGTCTGATACCGGCTACCGAGAACCTGCCTTCGGGCACCGCGATCAAGCCCGGCGACGTCGTGAAAAGCCACCTCGGCAAGACGATCGAAATCATCAATACGGACGCGGAGGGGCGGCTGATTTTGTGCGACGCCCTGTCGTACGCCCGGCGCTTCAAGCCGGCGGCCGCGATCGACGCCGCCACCTTGACGGGCGCGGTCGTGATTGCACTCGGCCACCACGCCATCGGGATGCTGGGCAACGACGAAGCGTTGCTCGCCGAGGTGCGCGACGCGGGCGAGCGCGCGGGCGAGCGCTGCTGGCCGTTGCCGCTGTGGGACGACTATCGCGAGCTGCTCAAGTCCGATGTGGCAGACATCAAGAATTCCGGAGGGCGCGCCGCCGGGACGATCGCGGGCGCGTGGTTTCTGAGGGAGTTCGTGGACAGCTTCCCGTGGGTGCATCTCGATATCGCCGGGACCGCATACCTCGAAGGGGAAGCCGCCGGTCATGCCAAAGGGCCGACGGCGATTGGAGTCCGGCTGTTCACGGAGTTCCTGCTCAAACGCGCCGGCGCTTGATTCGGGCGGGGTTGATCGCCCTCGCCTTCCTCCCCGCGGCGCTGGCCGCTCAGGTCGAGACGACGGCCCGTGACACGACAGCGAAGCGGGACACGTCGGCACGAGACACGAGCGCGGTGTTGCTCCCTACATTCGCGCCGGCGATCGTCCCCGGTCCGCTTCCCAGGGGCGCGCGTTACACCTTCACGCTCGACTCGATCCTCCTCTCGAACGCGCGCACGCTGAGTGACCTTCTCGTCCACATCCCCGGCGTCTACGTCGCGCGGGGGGGCTGGTACGGCGAGCCGGAGATTGTCTTGTACGGAGGCCGCGGTCCGGCGTCGCTCGAGATCTACTGGGACGGGATGCCGATGCTGCCGCTGGGTCGGGACTCGGTCTATCTCGATCCGGCCCGGATTCCACTCGGACCGCTCGAGCGCGTGGATGTCATCGTGCTCCCCGCATCGCTCCGGGTGTACCTGGTCACATCACAACACCGTCCCACGACGCCGCGAACGCAGGTCGGCGTGGTCTCCGGACAACAGGACATCGCGGATTACCGCGCTGGCTATGCGACCAGATCGCGGTCGGGGTTTGGGGTGTCGCTGCTCGCTGACTGGGCCAGCATCGGTACCGGCTCGCCCGGTAACACGACCCCGGCGTTCGGGACAAGCGATATCTGGGTCAAGGCCGATTACGTGCCACCCGGGGGACGAGTCGGGGCGTCGTTCCAGGTGTCGAGCTCGAGTTGGCATCGCGCCGCCGCGAGCGATGGGCGAGTGGACGGCTGGCGCCAGGATCGCCGCGACCGGCTGTTGCGTCTCTTCGTCGCGCAGCGCGACGACGGTCTCGGGTGGCGGCTGACGACCACCCTGGGCACGAGCGGCATCAACAATGACACCCTGGTGCGGCCCCGCACCGTATCCGTCGCGAGCATCGAGGCGACCCACACGTGGCGCACCGCGACGGTTTCGGGGATCGCGCGGTTCGGTGCCGCCGGAGCGCCGCAGCAGTTCGAGGCGCGCGCGGGGTGGCTGCCATTGGCGCCGATCACTCTGTCAGGCGAGGTGCGCCAATCGCTATACAGCCTCGGTCGCCGTGGTACGCAGGCCTATGGCATGGCGGGCCTCGCGTTGCCACTCGGGTTTTCGGCGCGCGCCGAGGTGGCCTGGCGGAAGGATCCACAGGTGGCGCTCACGGCGACCCGTCTCGTGAGCCAGCAACTGGACGTCGCAGGCTGGCTTCGCTTCGACCATCCCCGCATCATGATTGAAATCGGCCGCGGGCGGCGGGACCCATTTGCGCCGTTCGGATTCGCCGCCGGGATCAAGACGGTCGACTCACTCAGTCCGACACCACTCACGGAGTTCGTGGCGGCACGCGCGAGCATTCAGGTGGTGCCTGGTCTGCACCTGTCGGGCTGGTACTTCGATCCGATCGTCGGCGGCGGCGATTTCGAGCCCCCGCGCCACGCGCGCGTCTCGGCCGTGTTTTACTCGAAGTTCTGGCGCGTCTTCAAGAGCGGGATCTTTGCTCTGCGCGGTGAGGTCGCCATGGAATCGTGGAGCCGCTGGGCGCTGGGCGGCATCGACAGTGCCGGCAACCACCGCGCCATGACCGGATCGAGCTTCGTCGATACGAACCTCGAGATGCAGCTCGCCGGCGTGACGATCTTCTGGAGCGTGACCAATGTCAACATTATGCGCTCGAGCTACGTGGACGGACTGGGGTTTCCGAAGAGCGTGCAGCAGTACGGCGCGCGCTGGTTCTTCACGAACTAGCGCAGCCGACTACATTTAAGGCCTTGTGCCGCGCAGTATGACGGGCTTCGGCTCGGCCGAAGATCGAGTGCTCCGCGGACGGTTGCGAATCGACATCCGCACCGTCAACCACCGCTATTTCAACCCGCAGCTCAAACTGCCGCCGGATCTGGCCGGCGTGGAGAGCGAGATGCGCGAGCGGCTGCGCCAGCTGCTCGAGCGCGGTCATGTGGCGGTAACGGCGCGCTGGGTCGAGGGACCGGGTCCGGAACGGGAAATCACCATAGACCTGTCCCGAGCCAGA
The DNA here is from genome assembly GCA_035300745.1 of Gemmatimonadales bacterium. Taxonomy (GTDB): domain Bacteria; phylum Gemmatimonadota; class Gemmatimonadetes; order Gemmatimonadales; family GWC2-71-9; genus 20CM-2-65-7. Next base: position 6,982 of record DATGVC010000077.1, read on the forward strand.
CAGGTCGTCGCCGCCGCGCAGCAGCTCAAGAAGAAGCTGAAGTTGAAGGGCACGGTCGACCTGGCGTTCGTCGCGCGGCAGCCAGACGTGATGACCGCGACGAATGGCGGAACCGAGCAGCCGGTGCAGTGGTCGGATGTGCAACCCATCGTCGAGCGGGCCGCGCGCGACGTCGTGGCGATGCGCGAGCGGGAAGGCCAGGCGCTGGCGACTGAGCTGAACAGCCGTCTCGACGCGCTCGAGGCGGCGGCGCAGACGATCGAAGCGCAGGCGCCGGCCAGACTCAAGGCCGAGCACGAGCGGCTCAAGCAGGCAGTGGCGGAGCTGACGGCACAGGCAGCCGTGGACGAGCAGCGCCTGGCACTCGAGATCGCACTGCTCGCCGATCGTGTGGACATCACAGAAGAGCTGGTGCGGTTCCGCTCGCACGTGGCGGCGGCGCGCGCCGCGCTGCGCGCCGATCAGGCGGCTGGGAAGCAGCTCGGGTTCCTGTCGCAGGAGCTGTTGCGCGAGGTCAACACGATGGGCTCCAAGGCGAATGATGCGCGCATCACGCAGACGGTGATCGCGATGAAGGGGGACCTCGAAAAGTTTCGGGAGCAGCTGGAGAACCTGGAGTGACGCCGCGAATAGTCGTCCTGTCCGCGCCATCGGGGGGCGGCAAGACGACGATCGCCAAAGCAGTGCGGGAGCGGTATCCGGATCGGTTCGGGTTCTCGGTCTCCGCGACGACCAGGAAACCACGTCCGGA
>DATGVC010000078.1:0-4840 GCA_035300745.1 Gemmatimonadales bacterium
CCCCACGGGTTCGGCGGCAGGTATTCGAGGCTCCCCGAGTACCACGCGTTGGTGGCGACGGATTGGGCGGTATGGTAGTGGCCCAACGCGATGTAATCCCATTTTTCCGGGGCGAGGAGCTCGCGCGACAGCAGCGTACCGCCGTACTCCATGGTGCCGCGTTCCTCGCCTAGCCCGCCGTACACGCCGTGCGTGAGCAGCAGGTTGAAGGTCGGCCCGCCCGCCTCGGGACGCAGCGCCGGCCGTTCCGCTTGCGCGAGCGCTTGTTGCGGGACCGCGAGCACGGCGCAATCGAGTTTGGGAAGCACGATGCGCCGCGCCTCCTCGATCGCGATCTCGACACCCAGCGCCTCGTACAGCCTGAGGATCGTTCCGGTCTCCGTCGACCGTGGCGTGTCGTGCTCTCCCGCGATCGCCATGATGGGGGAAGCCGGTAGGCCGCTGCGAAGGCGGTGCAGCTCGCGGAAGAAGAACAGGATCGCGGCGTTGGTCGGCCGTACCGAGTGGAAGATGTCGCCGGCGATGACGATCAGATCGGGCTTCTGCTCCAGCATGTCGTCGACGGCCCGGCGGAACGCCTCCGCGATGTCCGCCTCGCGCTGGTTCGTACCGCGTGGCGTCTGCCGGTCGAACTGGCGGAAGCCAAGGTGGAGGTCGGCGAGATGGGCGAGCTTCATTAGTACGGCTCGTCAGAGATCGGATTGAGCGGCGGCACTGCCTGATGTTCGCGCGGCATGCTTGCCTCGGAGTCCACGCGGGCGCCGAGCACCCTTCGGAAGTAGGCGAGCACATCGTCGGGACGTGTGCGCCGCACGGCCGCGAGCGCCCGACGCACGTCCTCCGGCTCGCGGTCCGCGATGAGATCCTTGACCTGGTTCGGCCGGACGCGCCGGTCCAGTCGGACGAGGTGACGCACGACCGCGTCTTCGAACGGCACATCGGCCGCGGGTGGAAAGCGCTCAACCCCGTCCCGGCCGCGCAACACCGGTGGCTTCGGGAAGCGCACGAAGATCGGCTGGGTGAAATGGGGGTGCCGGACCATGAGCTCGCCGATCGGCAGGGTGGCGAGCTTGCTCTTGGTCGCGGGCGTGAGGACCTGGTAACCCGGCGTCGCGAGCTCATCCATGTCCATCCGGCCGAACAGCTGCGTTCCGGCATTTCCGACGACGCGCCGGTGAACTTGCGAGCGGAACTGCTCCGCACCGAACAACACCAGGCCCAGGTAGCGGCCGCGCTCAGAGATGTCGAGCAGCATCTTCTTGACGTACGTCTCGGGTCCATCGCCGGGCGCGTACTTGTTGAGCTCGTCGACGAAGACGACCACCGCGTCCACGCCCAGCTCACGCCGCTCGAGCTGTTCGCGCAGCTTCGAGACGACGCGGGCGAAGACGAGATCCTGTCCCAACGGATCCACGTTGGCGATATCGATGACGTAGACGGTGCGGTCTTCGAATCCCTTCCAGGGGAGATCGCTGGAAGGACCATCGTCGGTCACGAGTCCCTTGCAGCGCGTGGAGATATTCAGCAGGCGGTTGCGCACCTTGCGCATCGTGGCGATGTGGTGGGTTCGCCAGCTGTCGCTGCGGCCGCCCGCCGTGATCTCCAGGCCATCGAAGATCGAGCGGAACAGCCGGTCCAAGTCGGCGAACGTTTGCACGCGATGCGTGGTCCCGAACCCGTCGTCGAATGTCCTGCCCAGCACTCGATCCCTGAGAAAATCAATAAACGCGTCAGCCTTGGCGTCGATGTCGTCGCGATTGAGAAGCACTTCCGCGTAGTCGACGACCTCCTGCAGACCCCACGTGAGCGGCTCGACGTCGCCGACCAGATCGGCATGGGTGCGCAGCGTGTTGAGATTGACGCCATCCGCCTTGAGCGGCGCATAGAGCCGCACGCGCTGAAAGGGCGTGGACGGCACACCGAGCCGGTCGTAGCGATGTCGGTCCTCATCACTCAGGTCGCCTGGCTGGTCGAGGAAGCAGAGATCGGGACCTTTGACGTTGAAGCAGACCGCCGCCACCCGGCCCTTGTGCGCCGGGAAGTGTGCGAATATCGACGCGAGCAGGAACTCGACGGCGCTCGTCTTGGTCGCGAGCCCCGAGACGCCTGAGATGTTCAGATGGGCGGCTTCCGGACCGAGCAGGAAATCGGCATCGAGGTAGACGGGCGCGTCACGACCGGCGGACGTGTACAGGCCGACGGGAATGGCAGTCGGCGTCGCCGAATAGAGAAAAGCATCCATGCGCAGCGCCTGAGCGACGTCCGCATCATCCGCGACGTAGACCTGGCCAAGCGGCACCGGCTGCAGCGGCTCTTCCGGTGTCTGTCGCAGCACGGCGGCGGTCCAGTAGCGGATCTGCTGGCGCGCCGTCGGAGCCTCGGCGGCCCGCGCCGGGTCGCCTTCGGCGCCGACGACGTCGTGCAGCGGCGTCGCAAGGTCCGAGTAGGCGAACCCCTCGGTCACGACGCCGTAGATAACCCTTCCCTCTTCTCCCTTTTCGCTTCCCCCGACTTTCACGATCGCCCCAATCCCGATGCTCGTGTCGGTCGGTGTCCAAAAGTGGAATTGGTGCGGCGTCGCGGGCTTGAGCTCCGTCGCGACGACTCGGCCGATGGCGATGGGGATCGCTGTATCGATCATGCAACCGGCAACCGGGAACGGACCGCCGGGGAGCGCGGCGCGCGAGCCTTCAGGTATTCCTCCACGTGATGTAAAGGATACAACAGCCGGTCCCAGCGTGTGGCCGGCGTCGCGAGCGGCGCCCGCTCGCTCCAGAGCCAGCCGCTCAAGTCGGACGCGCGCGTGACGGTCTCGCGATCGGCGCGCGCTTCAACGCGCAGCAGTCCGTACAGCAAATCGTTCCCTTCCCACGGCCACAGCCGGAGATACCAGGAGTAGACTTCGGTGCGGGTATGACCGCCGCGCACGGCAAAGACAGACGTCCGATAACCGGCTGGCAGCGTCAACGCACGCTCAAGTCCCCTGCCCTCCAGAAACTGCACGCCATGGCTCTTGATCACGCCCAATGCGCCCGGATGGCGGGCCACCGCGGGCGATCGAGAGAGCAGCCCATCGAGGACGAGCCACTCATCGGCGCCGAGCTTCTCGATGCAGGCTTCCGCGAGCTCGCGCTCGAGGTGCGCACGCGCGCGTCGTACGGTGCTCTCGACTTGCTCCAAGTAGCGCGTCGGCTGGCCCACGAGCTCGCCATCGACCGGCTCGATGTCGGGCGCCGCTTGCTCGAGCAGCGGCCGCAAGGCGGGACTGACGCGCTCCATGGGAGCGATCGCGAACGTGCGGCTGCGCTCGTGCGTCGCGTGCAATACACCTCGTTCGCCCCGCCGGCACACCGCGGCGGCGACGTAGGCGGTGACGATCTGCGCCACGCCGTCGTACGCGACGACGCTCCAACGCTCCATCCCATTGAGAAAGGAAACGGCCGGCGGAATGAGCGCGGGGCGCTGGCTAGGCACCGCGTGCGCCTCCAGCTCGGCATCCTCCACGAGATCGGCCGCGGCGACGCTATCTGCCTCGTCTCTGGGGGAGGCGCCCGCGCTTGGCGGCGGCATGTATGCCGCCGGCACGGCACCCGCGTCGATCAGCGCCTGCCACCAGGTCATGCCCTGTCCCGCTTCACGCCGATCACCAGTCCATCGCGAACGGGGATGATCGTCGCGACGAGGCGGGGATCATGCGCGGCCAGCTCATTGAAGGCCCGCACGCCGAGTGCGTTGGCGGACCGATCGTTCGGATCGAGCGCCGCACCGTGGAAGAACGCATTGTCGCAGAGCAACAGCCCGCCGCGCCTGAGCAGCTTCATCCCCCAGTCGAAATACGTGGGCAGCGGCTCCTTATCGGCGTCGATGAACACGGCGTCAAACCCCGGGGGAAGCGTGGGCAGCACATCGAGCGCCGATCCTTCGATGAGCTGCACGCGACCGTGCAGCCGGGCGAGATCGAATGCGTCGCGGGCAATTTTCGCGTGCTTGGGATCTTTTTCGATCGTCGTCAGCTCGCCGCCGGGTGGCAGCGCGCGGGCGAGCCACACACCGCTGTAGCCGCCGAGTGACCCGATCTCCAGCACGCGTGTCGCGTTAATCGCGAGCAGCAGGACGTGCAGCAGCTTGCCCTCTTCAGGCGAGACGTTGATCGATGGGAGATTCTCTGCGGCGTGACGGGCGCGGATTTTAGAGAGAATCGGGTCTTCAGCGGCGAACAGCTCGGTGACGTAGCGCTCGAAACGATCGTCCACTACGCCGTAGCTTCGACGTTGGGGAATGGCGGTACCTCGAGCAGCCAGAGTCCGGCGATCCGTGACTGTTTGTCGACCTCCACCAGCATGTGATCCGCCACGCGCACGACCGTCGCCGGTCGCTGACGGCCCACGCGAATATGAAACACCGATTCCGTCTGATTCTTGTCCACGGTGAGCGGCGTATCGACCTCCACAGCCGCGATGCCGGGCTGCGACCGGCGGTTGGGGAACGTGACCTGACCGTTCTTCGATGCCTCCGGCGGCTGTAGCGTCGGGACGGTTCGCACATCGTCGGGCCACGTGACGACATCCACGCCGCGGAGCGCTCCACCCGCGACGTCGATCACCACAAAGGAGCCATCTCCGCCCTCGAGGTCCACGGTGCCGTTCATCCCGTTCCCTTTCGGGACGCCTTTGCAAGCGACAGTCAGGATGTCGGTCTCAGGATCCCAGCGGTACGTCACCTTCGGAAGCTTTCCGTTGAGCGGCTCGATGCGTGCTTCGAAATGCATGCAGTTCTGCGCCTTCCCGCGCGAGTAAGGCTCGCGTAATATAGCCGCACTATGGAACGACGCGAGTTTCTC
>DATGVC010000079.1:0-18449 GCA_035300745.1 Gemmatimonadales bacterium
CTCGACCGACAAGGTCGACGCCGAGATTCCCGCGCCGGCCGCAGGGGTGCTGGCGGAGATCAAGGTGCAGGAAGGGCAGACCGTGCCCGTGCAGACTCTCGTCGCGGTGCTCGAGACCGAGAAGGGGGCCGCGACACCCGCGCCGCCGAAGCCGGAGGCACCGAAAGCCGCTGCCCCTGCGCCCTCGGCAGCGCCCGCTCCCAAGTCCGAAGCACCGAAGGCCGCCCCCCCCTCCCCACCCGCGCCCACAACTGCGGCGTCGGCCGCCCGGCCGTCAGGCCGTCCGGCCGACGGCGATGGTGGCGGGGGGGGGGGCGGGGTCCAAACAGCTGAAGAACGGCTCCGCACCAAGTCCACCCCACTGGTTCGCAAGATCGCGGCGGAGCACAGCGTCGACATCTCGCGCATCCCTGGCAGTGGATACGCGGGCCGTGTGACGAAGCAGGACATTCTCGGTTACATCGAACGCGCCCCCACGGCGCCCGCTGCTCCCCGCTCCCCGATCACTGCTCCGGGTGCCATCGAGCATCCCACCGTGGAGCCCTGGCCCGGCGACCGCGTCGAGCCGTGGTCCAAGATTCGCAAGATCACCGCCGATCACATGGTGATGTCGAAGCGCGTCTCGGCCCACGTCGCGAGCTTCTTTGAGGTCGACTTCACGCGCGTCGCGCAGCTGCGGGGCAGGGCGAAGCAGAGCTATAGCGAGCGGGGCGTGAACCTCACGTTCCTCGCGTTCATCGCCAAGGCCTGCGCCGAGAATCTGCGCACGCACCCCATCGTCAATGCGGCGGTATCGGGCGACAGCACCATCTATCGGGCCGACGTCAACATCGGCATCGCGGTGGCGCTCGACTGGGGCCTCATCGTGCCGGTGATCAAGCACGCCGACGAGCTGTCGCTGATCGGGATCGCGCGCGCGATCAACGATCTGGGTGAGCGCGCCCGCACCAAGAAACTGTTGCCCGACGACATTCAGCGCGGCACGTTCACCATCACCAATCCCGGCGGCTTCGGGCCGTTTGCCGGCATTCCGATCATCAACCAGCCGCAAGTGGCGATCCTCGGCGTGGGCGCGATCGAAAAACGGCCCAAAGTCGTGACCGCTGCCGACGGCACCGAGTCCATCGCGATCCGCACGATGGGGATGCTCACGATGTCGTACGATCATCGGGTCGTCGACGGCGCCGACGCCGACCGGTTCCTGGCCGACGTGAAGAAGCTGCTGCAGGAGTTTCCCGAGGGAGCGGTGTGAGCATGCCCAAAGTCCTGACCGCGGCGCGCGTGCGCGTCCCCGCCCAGAACGAGACGGAGTACGTGAACACGCTGCGCGAGCTCAGCCAGTTCGCCGAGGCGCGCGGCCAGCGCATCTGGCTGTACCGGAATGCCAAGGATCCACGGCTGTTCATCGAGTTTTCCGAGAGCCCGACGGAGATGTCGCACCGCGCGCAAGCCTCGCGACTCCCCGAGGAGATCAAGCTGGAGAGGCGTCTCCAGGCGCTGGCGACGTACGCGCCGGACGCCTGGGAGCTCTGGAGCGAAGTTCCTGTCGCCACAGCGTCGCAGGCGTAACGCTCATGGCGCGACGCACGCTGACCGTGGACGGCGACTGCTGGGAGGTGTATCCCTCGGGCCGCGTAAATGTGTATGGGCGGGATCAGTTCGGTCTCATCTTCGAGCGGGGCACCGGGCCGCAGCGTCGCCGCCGCGTGACCCACTTTTCGCCGCTCGGGGCCCGCTCGCCCGATCGCGCGTTCGCCGAGCTCTCCGAGCGCGAGCTGCTCGAGCTGTTCCGCCAGTCGCAGCCGGCGTGGACCGCCCCCGAGGTCGACTACGCCGCACATTGACCTGCATTGCCATTCAACGGCCTCGGACGGCGAGTGCGAGCCGCCGGAGGTCGCGCGCCGCGCCCGCGCGGTAGACCTGGCGGCGATCGCGCTCACCGATCACGACACCACCGATGGCGTCGCGGAAGCGGCGCGCGAAGGTACTCAGCTCGGTGTCCGCGTCATTGCGGGATGTGAGTTCAGTGTGCGCGCGCCGTGGGGCGAGCTGCATGTGCTCGCACTGTTTCTGCCCCACGAGAACGAGCGGCTCCAGGGATTCCTGCGCGACACGCGGGCCGCGCGCCGCCGCCGCGGCGAGCAGATCGTCGCCAAGCTGCAGGGCCTCGGCGTGGCGATCGACCTGGAGGACGTACAGGCACAGCTGATGGGAGGAGACGGGGGGGCGTTGGGACGGCCGCACGTCGCGCGAGCGCTCGTTGACTCTGGCGCGTGCGACAACATCAGCGACGCGTTCCGGCGCTACCTGGGCCGTGGCCGCGCCGCGTACGTCGAGAAGCCGTTGCCCAAGCTCGGCGAGGTCACCGCACTCGTGCACGAAGTGGGGGGGCTGACCGTCGCGGCGCATCTAGGCGATCACGGCACCGAGCCGCAGCTCCGCATCTTTCAGGACCAGGGACTGGACTGCGTCGAGGTCCGCCATCCCAGTCATCCGCCTGCCGTCGAGCAGCGGCTGACGCGCATCGCCGAGCGGCTGGGACTCGGCATCAGTGGCGGGTCGGACTGGCACGGCGATAGCGAATACGGTGACAGCCACGCGCCCCTGGGCGGCATGCGCGTGCCCGACACGTGGCTCGAACCGCTGGAGCGGCGCCTCGAGGTCGCGGCGCGGAACAGGAGGAGAGACGCATGAGTGAACCGCTACCGATCGGCAGCAAAGCACCGGCATTCGAGGCACCGGCATCCGACGGCCGGACGTATGCACTCGCCGATCTGATCAAAAACGGCTCGGTCGCGCTGGTCTTCTATCCCGGCAACAACACACCCGGCTGAAACCGCCAACTCTCCGCCGTGCGCGATGAGATCGCCAAGTTCAATGCCGCGAGCATGCAGCCGTTCGGAGTAAACCCGGCGAGTGTGGACAGCCATCGGGGGTACGTCGAGAAAATGCGGTTCAATTTTCCTCTGCTGTCCGATCCGGAGCGCACGATCGCCGGTGCGTACAACGCGCTCAAGGAGGACGGCAGGGGGATTCAGCGTACCGTGTACGTGATCGGCCGCGACGGCGTCGTACGCTTTGCGCAGCGCGGCGCACCGCCGGTGGACGATATCGTCCGTGCCCGCTGACCTGCACGGCAAGGTCGTCCTCGTCACGGGCGTGGGCCGGGTGGGGCAGATCGGCCACGCGGTGGCGCGCGGCTTGGGCCGTGCCGGCGCGAAGCTGCTGCTCGCCGACGTCAACGCCGTCGGGCTCGCGGACCGCGTCAAGGAATTCGGGGCCGAAGGGATCGCCGCCAAGTCGTCCGCCGGCGACCTGACTCAGCCCGACGTCGCACGCGCGGCGGCCGCGGCCGCTCAGGCGCACTTTGGAGGCCTCGACATCGTCGTGAACGTGGCGGGAGGATTCTTCAGCTACGGGCCGTTTACCGAAGTGAAGCCCGAGATCCTCGACCGCGAGCTGGCGGTGAACTTCAAGACCGCATTCTACATGTGCCAGGCCGCCGTGCCCCTGCTGCTGTCCCGCGGGGGCGGATCGATCGTCAACTTCGCGTCGATCGCCGTGGTTCGGTCCCTCATGCACATGTCGGCGTACAGTGCAGCGAAGTCGGCGGTCGCCGGGCTCACGCGGGAGCTGGCGCGCGAATATCGCGACGCGAATATCCGCGTCAACGCCGTCGCTCCCGCGACGGTGCGCACCGCCGACAACGTCGCGCAGATGGGCGAGAAACAGCCACTCGTCGAGCTCGACGAAGTCGTGAACACAGTGCTGTTCCTGGCGAGCGACGAAGCCAGCGCGATTACGGGTCAAATCGTCCCTATCACCGGAAAGGCGTACTAGTGCGGCTCGAGGGCGCGGCCGCGCTCGTGACGGGAGCCGGGCAGCGGATCGGTCAGGCGATCGCCATCGGACTGGCGCAGGCCGGCTGCGACATCGCCATCCACTATCGCGGCTCCGCCACGGGCGCCGAGGAAACCGCGCGCGCGGTGCGCGCGGCCGGGCGGCGCGCCGAACTGCTCCAGGCCGACCTCAGCGACGCCACCGCATCCCGGGGACTCGCGGATCAGGCGGCGCGCGCGCTGAAGCGCCTCGATATCGTGATCAACTCCGCGGCCATCATGGTGCGCCAGCCGGTCGAAACCGTCACTCCCGAAAGCTGGGACGCGACGTTCGATCTGAATTTGCGCGCGATGTTTTTTGTCTCGCAGGGCGCCATCCCGCATCTGCGTCGCGCGAAGGGCAAGATCGTGAACATGGCCGACATCGCGGGAATGGAGCCGTGGCCGGCCTACGTCCCGCACTGCGTCAGCAAGGCCGGCGTCATCATGCTGACCAAAGCGCTGGCACGGGCGCTTGCGCCGGATATTGCCGTCAACGCGGTCGCTCCGGGCGCGGTGCTCCTGCCGGAGGGTTGGGATGAGAAGGCGCGCGAGCATATCCGTGAGACCACACCGCTTGAGCGGTTGGGCGATCCGGCCGACGTTGTCGCCGCCGTGCGCTTCCTCTTGGCCGGGACCGATTATGTGACCGGCACGGTGCTGGTCGTCGATGGAGGGAGACTGATCCGCTGAGGGACGTCGTCGTGGTCGGGGGTGGCTGCTACGGCACGTTCTACGCGTCCCAGCTCGCGACAGCCAAAGCGCGCGGCAAGACTCAGTATCGGACCGTCGTTGTAGTGGATCGGGAGCGCGATTGCAGGGCGAGGCGGGAGCTCGGGGAAGCCCCCGATCGAACGTTCGTCGAGTCTGATTGGGCCGCCTTTTTCGATCGATTCCTTCCCCACTCGGGCGACGACCAAATCGTCCCCTCGCCACACATGCCGCACCTGATGTTCGAATGGGTGTTGCGGCGCGCCCGGGCCCGATGGCCGTCGCGCGCGGTCTCGGTCGCGCCGGTACGGGGTGACTTCCCGACTCCCTACGACCGTCCCGGATCGGATCAAACCCGCTACGTCTCGTTCGCGGATTGGATCTGTCCCACGCATTGCATCGAGCCGGCGCTCTGTCCCGCCATCGGTGCTCCGCGCACCTGGGAGATGGGAGACGCCGTGCGCGACCTCGCAGAGCGGCTGCGGGCCAGCGGCCGCCCGGTGTGCGGACCCGCCTTGTTCGTGTGCAAACATCGAGTCTTCGGCGTCGGGATGTTTGCGGCAGACGCTGTCCGCGCGGGTGACCGCTTGGTCGAGGAGGCCGGCGCGAGCGGCACGGAGGCCGAGGTGCTCGTCGGCACGATCTCGAGCTGTCACGGTGCCTTGAACCTGCTGAGGATCGCTGATGGCTGACGGCAGACGGCAGATGGCCGCGGTTGAGCGGCGCCGCTACCTGGAGCACGCCCGGAATCTGTTCAACACAGGCGAGTTCTGGCGCGCGCACGAAGCGTTGGAAACAGTCTGGCGTTCTATTATTAAGGAAGACGAGGCGCTGGTCTGGCAGGGCCTCATTCAAGCTGCTGCAGCGCTGTTGCATCGGGCTCGCGGGAACCGCCACGGCACTGTCGTCGTTGGAGCGGCGGCGCTCGAGAAGCTGGTCGGGCCGCAGCGACCCGAAATCGAGTTCGAAACCGTACAGTTTCGCGCGCATCTGGCGCGCGCCCTCGCGGGGGAGGGTGACCCTCCGCGACTGGAATTCCGAGACGTATGACGAACCGTACCGCACTCATCTACGACGTGGTCATCGTAGGCGCCGGCCCCGCGGGGCTATGTGCGGCGCTCTACGCCGGCCGTGGCATGCTCAACGCGGTCACGATCGAGCGCGGCGCGCCGGGTGGAGAGCTCCTCAACACCGACCTCATCGAAGACTACATCGGCTTCGAGAGCATCAAGGGGTGGGAGCTGGCGCAGAAGATGGCCGAACATGCGAAGAAGTTCGGCGCCGAGATCGTGACCGATACCGTCGAGCGGATCAGCAAGGACGCCGACGGCTGGTTCGACGTCCAGACCGCCCGCGGCGACAGCTATCGCAGTCAGGCGGTAATCCTCACCGCCGGTGGCACACCCATCAAACTCGGGGTGCCGGGCGAGAAGGAATTTGCCGGCAAGGGAGTTTCGTACTGCGCGGTGTGCGACGGCGCCTTCTTCAAGGGCGAGCGCCTCGCCGTCGTCGGGGGCGGTGACGCCGCCGTCGAAGAAGCCGATTATCTCACGCGCTACGCGAGCAAAGTGCATCTGGTGCACCGCCGTGACGAATTCCGCGCCTCCAAGCTTTTGCAGGAGCGCGCCTTCGCGAACCCGAAGATCGAGGTCATCCGCAACACCATCGTGCCCGAGATCGCCGGCAACGCGAGTGGCGTCACGCATGCCGTGCTCGAAGACAGCGCGACGGGCATTCGCTCCAATCTCGACGTGGGCGGGGTGTTCATCTTCGCGGGGTTCAAACCCAATACGCAGCTCGTCGAAGGCCATGTGGACCATGACGCCGGCGGCTATCTAATCACCGACAACCGCATGATGACGTCGATGGCGGGACTGTTCGCCGCAGGCGACGTGCGCAGCCAGGTCACCCGCCAGATTACGACGGCGGTCGGCGACGCGACCACGGCCGCAATCGCCGTCGAGAAATACCTCAAGTCCCTGCGCGAGCAGCAGGGCGACGGCAAGGCAAAAGCCAAGGCGAGGAAGTGAAGATCGTCCAGGTTCCCAACGGCGTGTTCGTCGAGAACGCCTATGTCGTCATCGACGAGCAGACGCGCCGGTGCGTCGTCGTCGATCCGGGCGAAGAACCCGGTCTGATTCTCCAGAAGATCGAGGAATCCGACGCGCAGCCCGTGGCCATCTGGCTCACGCATGCGCACGTCGATCATATTCTCGGTGTGCCGGAAATCGCGGCCAGGACAGGCGCGATCGTATGGCTCCATCCCGCTGACCGCCCGCTGTATGACGCGGTTCGCGAGCAAGCGGCGGGGTTCGGCCTTGAGTTGACGGAGGGAATGCCCGCCCCCGCCCCCGCCCGCGACCTGGTTGCAGGCCAACAATTGCAGGTCGGGGATTTGCGGTTTGATGTGCGGCACGCGCCCGGCCATTCCCCCGGCAGCGTCTGTTTCGTGGGACAGGGCGTTGTCTTCACCGGCGACGTGCTGTTCGCCGGATCGATTGGACGGACTGATTTGCCTGGCGGCGCCTTCGAAACGCTGATCGCCAGCATCGAGCGCGAGTTGCTCCCGCTTCCGGACGACACCATTGTGTACAGCGGACATGGACCTGAAACAACCATCGGACGGGAGCGCCGCACGAATCCCTTCCTCACCCGCGTCGACCGAAGCGCGTAAACAAGGGCCTCGGTGCATGCGTTGCGGCGCCGAGGTACAGCCGAAACCCTGGGGCTGCAAGAATCCGTGTCCTCATTGCGGGTTCCTCTATCCCCTCGGCGACTGCTCCGATTGAATCACATCCTCGCGATCCTGCTGCTGGGCGTGGATTCCCTCGCTCGCGCGTGGCGCATTCAGCTCGCCACCTGGGCGGCCGGCGGGCGACTCGACTTTGCCGACGCGCTGCGCTTGAACCTGTACGGCGAAGCGGCGTCCACTTTTACACCCAACCGACTCGGTGGTGAACCGGCGCGCTTCCTCGGCATGACGTGGTCGGGGCTGCGCGTCGTGCAGGCGCTCGTGGCCCTCGGTGTCGAAGTCGCGGCGGAGTGGCCCGTGTTCGGTGTCGTGGCCCTCGCGCTCGCGGCGTACTACGTGCCCGATTGGAGCGAAGCGGCCGACCGGTTTCTCACGCACAGTCTGGCGCGCGACCTGTTGGGGATGGAGCTCATCGCCCTGGTGGCGCTGATCGTCATCTGGACGCTGCAGCGGCTGGTGCGGCCCGGCGCGATTCGGCACCGGGTACGGCGCCAATGGCGCGTTGCCCTCGCGCACGTGCGGCGCGCGCCGTGGTGGGTCTTGTTTGTAGGTGCGCTGCTCACGGTCGTCAGCCTGGCCGCGCGGGCGCTGATATTGCCGGCGCTCGTGTGGGGTCATCCGGACGCGCCGCCCTTTAGCGTGATGTTTTTCGGTTCGTTGGCGCTGCTGCATGCGCCGCTCGTCGTACCGTTGCCGTCGGGGGGCGGCGGCATCGAAGTCGCGTTTCTGTCGGGGTTCGCAGGGGACTTCGGTCCGGGTCATCAGGTGATGATGCTGTTGCTGTGGCGTTTCTACACGACGATTCTGCTGACGGTGCTCGGTATGTACTTGTTGGTCCGGACGCACGGCGCGGCTGCCGCGAAAGAGCTGTTCACCGTCGGTTGGTTCCGGCGGCGCTAGCGAGGACCGATTCTATGGGCGATTCTTGGCTCGAAACCAACGGGATGGTGACGGCAGTGAATCAGACACGCATCGAGCGTGATCCTCTGGGCGAGATGCCTGTGCCTGCCGAGGCGCTGTGGGGCATTCAGACCGAACGCGCGCGGCAGAACTTCCCGATCTCCAATCTCCGACCGCTCCCCGCCTTCGTCGACGCCGTGATCCGTATCAAGAAAGCCGCCGCCCTCACCCATCGGGAAACGGGGCGCCTGGACGCGAAACTCGCCGACGCAATCGTCAAAGCCGCGGACGAAATCCTGTCAGGCGGGCACCGCGAGCAGTTCGTCGTCGATCCGTATCAGGCGGGTGCCGGCACCTCACACAACATGAATTGCAATGAGGTGCTCGCCAACCGCGCCAATGAGCTGCTGGGGGGCAGGCGCGGCGAGTACAAGCCGGTCCATCCGAACGATCACGTCAATATGGCCCAGTCCACGAACGACGTGATCCCCACCGCGATTCGGCTCGGCGCCGTTTCGCAGCTGGCGGCGCTGACCGAGGCGCTCACCCGTCTCGCGCGGGCGTTCGCGGCCAAGGGCAAGGCGTTCGACGGCATCGTGAAGTCGGGCCGCACCCACCTGCAGGATGCGACCCCGATCCGCCTCGGCCAGGAATTCTCCGCCTACGGCCACACGGTCGAACGGAATCGCGAGCGGATCGCGCGCGCCGCCGACGACCTGCGCGATCTCGGCATCGGCGGTACCGCGGTGGGTACCGGACTCAACGCCGAGCCGCGGTATCCGGCGCTCATGGTGAAGCATCTGCGCGCGATGACGGGGCTCGAGCTGCGCGAGGGCAAGGATCGCGTGCAGCTGATGCAGTCGATGGGCGATGCGGCGGCATTCTCCGGCGCCGTGCGTACCTACGCCGCCGACCTCAGCAAGATCGCGAGTGATCTGCGGCTGCTGGCGTCCGGACCGCGCACGGGCCTCGCGGAGATCCTGCTGCCGGCGGTGCAACCGGGGTCGAGCATCATGCCCGGGAAAGTGAATCCGTCCATCCCCGAAATGGTGAATCAGGTCTGCTTCCAGGTGATCGGGAACGACGTGACCGTGACCGCCGCCGCGGAGGCGGGGCAGCTCGAACTGAACGTCATGATGCCCGTCATCGCGCACAATCTGCTGTTCTCGATGAGCATCCTCACCACCGCGACGCGCGTGTTGGCGGAGCGCTGCGTCGAGGGGATCGAAGCAGACGCGGCGCAATGTGCGCACTGGCTCGAGCGCAGTCCGGCGCTCGTCACCGCGCTGGCGCCGAACATCGGATACGCGGAGGCCGCGAAATTGGCGAAGGAAGCGGTGGCGAAGAACGTCACCGTACGACAGCTCGTGATGGAGAAGGGCCTGTTGCAGGGGAAGGAGCTCGACGAAGTCCTGGATCTACGGGCAATGACGGAGCTGGGCGTGCCGGGAGAGCGGGAAAAGCGAAAATAACTCTCACATCGGAGACGCACCCATGGGTAGCTGGATCGTTGCCGGACTCATTGCAGGCGTCGTCGCGTACCTCGTGGATTGGGTCATGTGGAGTAAAGTCTTCACCACCGGGCTGGATGCGTTTGTCACCCAGATGACACCGGAGGAGACGAAGCGATTCATGGGACCGGCGCTCGCGAAATCGGCCGTTCTCACCCTCGCGTTCGGTCTGCTGCTCGCCTGGTTCTATGGCCGCTTCCGCGGCGCGCTGTGGGTCCAGCAGGGCGGCGCGTTAGCCGGCATGGAGTTCGCGACCGTGCTGTGGCTCCCGACGATCTTTCTCGCCATGGTCGGCAGCGGTGTCTGGTACGCCAAGGTGCGGCAGCTGCAGATGGCTACGTGCTGGGAGTGGCTCGTGCGCATGAACGCCGCCGGGCTGGTGGTGGGATTGCTCATGAAGTGACGGCAGTCACGGCACTCGCGAGCGCGGCGGGTAGAAGTTTCCTCATGCGAACCCTGACGATTGTCTTCATCGCGCTCGCGGTTGCCGGCAATGCAGTCGCGCAACGGCGTGTGCGCATCGGTCCCACGGTCTCGTCCATCTCGCTCGAAAACGGCTCCGGCGGCAGCAACTCGTTCACGTCGTTCGGCGGCACTCTGGCAGTTCTCTCCGGCGACGACGGCGAACTCGGCCTTGGAGTGTCGCGCTACGGCCAACTCTCGAACAACAGCTGCGTCCGACAGATGACGTTTGTGGGGCTCGAATCGAACTACTATCCCATTGGTGCGAAAAGCGTCGCTCCGTTTGCGTCGAGCGCCGTCGGGTTGGCGCGTGTGCGCGACCAGGACCCGACGCTCGCGTTGCTGGGTTGCAACACATCTGCGCAGACAACCAACCAGCTCGGATTGGGCTTCGGTCTCGGCGTGCGCGTCAATCTTGGCAGGCAGGCTGCCGCCCTCGTCGAGGGACGGTTCTTTCAGGTCCCGAACAGCGCCATCAAGGCGCTCGAAGGGCGCGCCAACGTCTCCTTTGCGTTCGGTCCGAACGCGAAGACGCAACTGCTGAATGGCACCATCGGGCCGGCCGTTGGCGTGCTGACACCCCTCAGCGGGCCCCTCGAGGGTCGCGGTCCCACCGTAGGCGTCCGGTTCCGCCGTGATCAAAAGAAGGGGGGCTCCCTCGGCTTGCAGATCGATTACGCGCCATTGCGCGTGAGGACGGGTTGCTCGGCCAATTGTGATCCGTATGCCATCCTGTTTGCCCCGGGATACGAGCCTTCGCTTCATCCGGCGTGGGGGCGCTTTTACGCCGAGCTCGGGATTTTGCTCGCGGGCTTTCCAGCCATTGGCGCTGATCGCGGTGTGGCCCAGGGTGCGCACGGCGGACTCGGTGCCGACATCTTCAGTGGTCGGACGCTGATGACGAACGTCAACGCACGGGTGTTGTGGCTGCAGCGCAATGATGCGAACAACCGCAATGCGTTCATCGTACAGGTGGGTGTCAGTCTGAGCCCCAGGCTCGAGCACCAAGAGAGCCATTGAATCCCGATAAGGTCTCTCGCATATTCCTCCCATGCGCGTTACAACCTGGGCGGAATACGGCTTAATCGTTTCGATCCACCTGGCCCGGCGCTCCGGCGAGGGTCCCGTCGCTGCCCGCGAGCTGTCCGAGCAGGAACGTCTCCCGCATGACTACGTCGAACAGATCCTATTGCGGCTCCGCCGGGCCGGCCTCGTCGAGTCCGTTCGCGGCGCCCGCGGCGGCTACATGCTGGCGCGGGAACCCCAGGCCGTGAGCGTGAAGGATGTCATCGAGGCGTCGGAGCACGTGACGTTCGAGGTGAACTGCGACCTGCACCGAGTGGACGAAGAGCGCTGCGATCCGGCGACCGCCTGCAGTATTCGTCCTGTCTGGCGCCTGCTGCAGCGGCGCATCGACGAAGTGCTCGCCGGCGTGTCCCTCGCCGACCTGCTGCACGCCGAGCCAGAGGTCTATCAGATCGCCGGGGTAGCGTTCGGAAATTGACCGCGTTGTCGCATGAGGAGCTGTTGCGGTACTCGCGGCACCTCACGCTTCCCGATGTAGGTCTCGAAGGCCAATCCAAACTCAAGGGCGCTCGTGTCGTGCTCATCGGCGCGGGCGGATTGGGATCCCCCGCGGCCTTGTATCTCGCCGCTGCGGGCGTCGGAACGCTCGGGCTTGTCGATTTCGACCTCGTCGATCGCAGCAACCTGCAGCGCCAGATCATCCACGGCACTGCGGCGATCGGCACGCCGAAGATCGACTCGGCGCGCGAACGCCTGCGCGACGTCAATCCGCACGTGCGGGTCGAAACGTTTGGCCAGCAGCTCACCTCCGCCAACGCCCTCGAGATCCTGCAAGACTTCGACGTCGTCGTCGACGGCTCCGACAATTTCCCGACTCGCTATCTCGTCAACGATGCCTGTGTGTTGCTCGGCAAACCCAACGTGTACGGCTCGGTCTTTCGGTTCGACGGTCAGGTCTCCGTGTTGTACGCGAAGCAGGGGCCGTGCTATCGGTGCCTGTACGCGGAGCCGCCGCCGCCCGATCTCGTACCGTCCTGCGCAGACGGTGGGGTGCTGGGCGTTCTGCCCGGAATCATCGGTTCACTCCAGGCACTGGAAGCGATCAAGCTGATCGTCGGGTTCGGCGAGTCGTTGATCGGCCGCCTCGTGTTGTTCGATGGCCGCAGTATGCAGTTCCGCGAGCTCGCGCTACAAAAGGATCCCGACTGTCCGGTGTGCGGTGAGCATCCAACCGTGACAGAGTTGATCGACTACGCGGCGTTCTGTGGAAGCGGGGAAGAGGGACGGGAGAAGGGGGAAGGGGTCGAGATCACCGCACGCGATCTGCAGCGGGAGCGTGGCTGCAGGCCTTCCCTAGTACTCCTGGACGTCCGCGAGCCACTCGAGGCGCAAATCGCGCGCATCGAAGGCGCGCGCAACATCCCGTTGCGTGAGCTACCGGCCCGCTTGGCGGAGCTGCCGGGCCATGGAGCGATCGTCACGCTGTGCCATCACGGTCCACGCTCCCTCAAGGCGCGCGAGATTCTCAAAGGTGCCGGATTTGCGAACGTGCGCAGCCTGGCGGGAGGGATCGATGCGTGGGCACGGGAAGTGGATCCGGAGGTACCACGATACTAGACGTCCCCTACTAGACGTCTAGACGTCTAGGTGTGCATGCCGAAGGGGGGACTCGAACCCCCACGGGCTTGCGCCCACTGGCTCCTGAAGCCAGCGCGTCTACCAGTTCCACCACTTCGGCTCGGACTTTTGAGGAACGGCAATCTAGATTGTTGTATAACCCCAAGTCAATGCGTATCTTGCCGACGTCATCGTGGAAAAAGTCTCCATCGCCAGAAACCCGCGTGCCCGTCACGACTACCACCTCCTCGAAACGTGGGAGGCTGGACTCGTGCTCACCGGCACGGAGGTCAAGTCACTGCGTGATCGCAAGGCGAGCTTGAATGAAGCCTATGCCCACGTGCGCAACGGCGAAGTCTGGCTGGAGGGAATGACGATTGCGCACTACGGGCCCGGCAGCTACAACAATCCCCCTCCCGCCCGTTCCCGCAAACTCCTGCTCCACAAGCGTGAAATCCGCAAGCTGCTCGGCGCCACGACGCAGAAGGGTCTCACCGTGGTGCCGCTCGAGGTCTACTTCAAAGACGGGTTGGCCAAGGTCGCGATCGCCCTGGCGAAAGCGAAGAAGGCACACGACAAGCGTGAGGACCTGAAGCGTCGCGTCGCTGAACGCGAGATGGCACGCGTTGTGAAGGGCAGACGGTCATGATGCTGTTCCTGCTTCTCGTCGCCCTGGTGCCGCGGCAGGTCCTGATCGCGACTTCGCGCGGCCAGGCGAGCATCCCCGTCACCAACGAAGCCGGTTCCGCGGCGGTGGCCGCGGTGCTGCTGGCGCAGCCTCTCGGACTCACGGTGTCGCTCGAGGGCTCCGCGGCGCGGGTCACGCTAGCGGATGCCGTGTTCGATTTCGATGTCGGATCCCCGTTCTTCCGCTACGAGGGGGCAGCCTATTCGCTTGTGGGCGCGCCATATGTCGCGCGTGACACACTGTTTCTGCCGCTGCATTGGCTGACCGATCATGTGCCCCACCTGCTGGCGCGCCGCTACCGCTGGGACCCAGGGCTGGCCCGACTGGACGAGCGGCCCCACCCCCCCCCGGCGTTGCCTGTTCCCGCTCCGGTGAGCACCGCGCCAAATCCGATTACGGGTCTGCGGCTCCCCCACACGATCGTCGTCGACCCTGGGCACGGCGGCGTCGATCCCGGGAACCCCGGACTCACGCTGCCGCGCGGGATCACGGAGAAGGACATCACTCTTGGCATCGGGAAACTGTTGCGCGCCGAGCTCGTGCGGCGCGGCTTGAATGTCGTGCTCACGCGCGCCACCGATACGCTCATCGATCTGGCCAGTCGCCCGTTGTTCTGTCGGGCCGACTGCGACCTCTTTGTGAGCATACACGTGAATTCTATGCCCGCGGGCCGCCGGCAGAAGCAAGTGAATGGCGTTGAGACCTACTTCGTTTCTGACGCCAAGACCGAAGACCAGAAGCGCGTGGCGCAGATGGAAAACGATGCGCTCCGGTTCTCTCCCGCCGGCAGCGGGGGACCAGTGGGCTTCATTTTGAACGACTTGCAACTCAACGAGTACCTCCGGGAATCGGCGCGACTCGCGGAGCTCGTGCAAGGGAAGGTGGCTGCGATCCATCCCGGCGAGGACCGCGGCGTGCAGCAGGGTCCGTTCCTCGTCCTCGCGGCGGCCCGCCGTCCGTCGATCCTGGTCGAAGCGGGATTCGCGACAAACCAGAAAGACGGCGTTTTCCTCGGGTCCGCGCAGGGCCAACGCAAGATCGCCGTGGCGATCGCGGACGGACTTGTCGCCTACCTGCTCGAGTTCGAGAGAAAGATCGCGGGCACGGGGGGTGGCCAGGCACGATGACGCCGCGGCTGCGCTGGATCACGCCGGCGCTCGTCGCCGGATTCCTGGGAAGCGGCTGCTCGTACCACAACGCCATGTGGAGCGCCGCACGTCACGCCAAAGATGCAAGGCAGCTCGAGCAGCGGGGCCAGCCGTCTGAAGCGCGTACGCAGTGGGCGCAGGCGGCCGCCAAAGCAAAGGCTTGGCGGACGGACGACGCCGTGGTCCTGCAGGCCGAAGGGCTCGCCTATTCGGGTGCCTGTCGTGACGCCGCCGAGCCGATCGCGCGCGCGCGCGTACAGGATGCGACGCTGCGCGAGCGGATCGATCTAGCCGATGCGGAGTGCGCGCTGGCTGGCGGTGATCCCGCGCGCGCCGACGCCGCGCTTGCCGCGCCGCTCG
Source organism: Gemmatimonadales bacterium (assembly GCA_035300745.1). Taxonomy (GTDB): domain Bacteria; phylum Gemmatimonadota; class Gemmatimonadetes; order Gemmatimonadales; family GWC2-71-9; genus 20CM-2-65-7. The sequence continues at coordinate 15,054 of DATGVC010000079.1, forward strand.
CCTCGAAAAATGCCGACCGCCGCTCGCGAGCCGATTACGTCGCGGGCCGAGCCGCGGCGCTACGGCTCGACTACGACGCCGCCAGCACGCACTTCACGCGATCGCGCGAGCCCGGCGCGACGGGACGGGCACTAGTGGCGCAGCAGCAGCTGGTGATCGCGCGCGCCCGGCACCGCGCCGATCTGACGCCCATCGGAACCCAGCTCACCCGGTTGCTGGGGACCGTGAGTGGTACCGACGAGGCCAGTCACGTGCTCGGGCTTCTCAAAGAGGTGATGGTAGTTCCGGAGACACCGGCCACCCGCTTCCGCGCCGCCGAAATCGCGCGCGATTCGCTGCACGCGCCGGAGCTTGCGGGTCAGCTGTTCCTGGAGGCGGCGGCCGCCGATGCCGGGTCGCTCTACGCACCCAAAGCGTTGATCGCCGCCCTGGCCGTACTGCCCGAGCGTCGTGATTCGATCGTCGCCCTTCTCGACTCGCGGTATGCCGCATCGCCGTATACACGCGCATTCCACGGCGAACCGAGCGTCGCGTACGCTGCGGCAGAGGATTCTCTGGCACGCGAGCTGGGCATGCAGGTCGCGCGCAGCGCCGGCGTCTCAGGCGCAGTGCTTTTTGATGCCCCAGTTCCGGGCCCACGCGGCCCGCGGCTGGACCGGCCGTGAACACGGTCGATCTGTTCGGCACCACCTTCCAAAACCCGATTCTCCTCGCTGCTGGCACTGCCGGCTTTGGCCGGGAGCTCGACCACGTCATCGATCTCGATCTCCTCGGCGGCATCGTTACGAAAGCGGTGACTCCTGAGCCTCGCCAAGGTCATCCGGCGTTGCGCGTCGCCGAGTTTCGAGGCGGCATGCTGAACGCCGTGGGACTCGCGAATCCAGGCGTGGAGCGCGTCGCCGCGGACGAGCTGCCCTGGATGTCGCAGCGGCTTCACCGTGCCCGAATCATCGTGAACGTGGCCGGGGCGACCGTCGCTGACTACGTGCATGTGATCGAACGTCTCACGCCGCTCCGGGCGATCACCGCGTTCGAGATCAACGCGTCTTGCCCCAACACGAAGGCCGGCGGGCTGGAGTTTGGCGCCGACCCCACCGGCCTGGCGGAGCTGGTGCGCGCCTGCCGGCGCGTCTCTACGCGGCCGCTGACGGTTAAATTGTCACCAGTGCTTCCCGACATCCCGGCAATGGCACGCGTCGCGCGCGATGAAGGCGTGGAGGCAGTCAGCCTCGTCAACACGATGCCGGGGTTACTCGACAAGCGACTCGGCAACGGCAGCGGCGGTCTGAGCGGTCCCGCATTACTGCCGATCGGAGTGCTCGCGACGCGGCGCGTGCGCGAGTACGTCGGCATGCCCGTCATCGGGGTGGGCGGTGTCCGCAACCTCGCCGACGCGCGCGAGTATCTGGCCGCGGGAGCATCGCTCGTGGCTATCGGGACCGCGGCGCTCGCCGATCCGCGCGTGCCCGTCCGCATCGCCCGTGAGCTCAGCCGTGGCTGAGTTGATCGTCGCCTTCGATCTGCCCAGCGGGCGCGAGGCGTTAGCGCTGGCCGCGCGGCTGCCAGGTCTGCGATGGGCCAAGGTCGGCCCGGTGCTGTTTGGCCGCGAAGGTCCCTCGCTCATCAAGGAGTTCACGCAGCGCGGCATTCGCGTGTTTCTCGATCTCAAGTGGCACGACATTCCCAACATTGTGGCGAGTGCCGTGAGTGCCGCGCGTGAGCTGGGCGTGTCGATGACCACGGTCCACTGCCTGGGCGGACGCGCCATGTTGACCGCGGCGGCGACGGCGGCTGGGCAGGACCTCGCGGTCGTCGGTGTGACGGTTCTGACCTCGCACGATGCCGCCGAGCTCGAGAGCATCTTGGGACGGGGCGTCCCGGATGTCGGGTTCGAAGCGGAGCGCCTGGCGCGAGCCGCGTTGCAGGCGGGACTGCGCGGCGTCGTCGCCTCGGGGCAGGAGCTTGGGCTGCTGCGGGAGGCGCTTGGGTCAGAGCCGCTGATCGTCGTCCCCGGAGTTCGCGCGCCTGGCGACGCCGCCGGCGATCAGGTTCGCACGATCGAGCCGGCAGAAGCCGTGCGCCGCGGGGCCACCCATCTCGTGGTGGGACGGCCGATTACTGGGGCTCGCGATCCCGTCGGAGCCTACCGCCGCCTGGTCGAAGCGCTCGATTGAGGGTATCAACCAGCCTGATGCACACGCCGTGGCTGTGGCTCTCGCTCTTCACGCTCATGCTGCTGCCGATCCACGCACGTGCCCAGGAAACCCTCTCCGACGCGGCGTCCCGGGCCAAAGATGCGTGGTCCGCGCACGACGCGGAGCGCCTCGTGGGGCAGAGCTCGACGCTGATTCTCCAGATTCCCGGCGCGGATGCGTCGTCGCCCCTGGGACGGCCGCAGGCCATCGAGTTGTTGCGCCGTTACTTTCGGCCCGCCGAGGAGCGCGGTCTGGACATTACGGCGATCCGCGTGGTCGAGCCGGGCAAAGGGTTCGTCGAGTTAACCCGACGCTATGTCGTCGCCGGAACGACCGAACTGCGTCGCGAGACACTGTTCCTGGGCTACCGGTTATTGGGTAACGCATGGCGTCTCGTGGAACTGCGGAGTGCACCGTAATCCCGCCCCTTGCGTGAAGTTACGACCCCGTCTATTGTTCACGGCTCAGCCAGAACATTTTCACTTTTCGGGAGCAGCCTGTTGAAGGTACGTTCGAGCGTGCGCCCCATCTGCGAGCACTGCAAAGTCGTGACGCGCCGGGGCGTGATTCGCGTGATCTGCAAGCGCAACCCGAAGCATAAACAGCGGCAAGGGTAGGGGAGACGCATGGCTCGTATTGCAGGCGTGGATCTGCCGCGCGATAAAAAAATCCAGTACGCACTCCCGTACATCTTCGGCATCGGCCCCAGCAACTCCGTTAAGATTCTCGCCGAGACCGGCATCAGTCCCGACGCGCGTGTGCGCGACCTGCGCGACGCCGAAGTCGCCCGGTTGCGCCAGGTGATCGAGCGGGACTACAAAGTCGAAGGCGCGCTCCGCACGGAAGTCGCGATGAACATCAAGCGCTTGATGGACATCGGCAGCTATCGCGGTGGCCGCCATCGCAAGAATCTGCCGGTGCGCGGTCAGCGCACGCACACCAATGCGCGCACCAAGAAGGGACCGCGGCGCGCCATCGCGGGCAAGAAGAAGCCCGTCCTGAAAAAGTAGAGGCACATGGCCGAGGCAAAACCCGAAGCAAAGCCAGACGCAAAACCGGACGCCAAACCGGACGCCAAACCGGACGCCAAGCCCGCACCCGCGCGTGCGGCCAGTGGCGGCAAGCGCACCAAAAAGATCGTCGAGGCCGAGGGCATCGCGCATGTCACCGCGACGTTCAACAACACGCTGGTCACGATCAC
>DATGVC010000080.1:0-4243 GCA_035300745.1 Gemmatimonadales bacterium
TGGGCGTCGAGCGCCGGATGGTCTTTGGGGAAGTTCAGCGCGTAGAAGTTGTAGCGCTCGGTCTCGGCTTCCGGCCCGACCGCGCGCGTGAAGCCCAGCTCGCGGAAGATGTCGCAGATCTCGTCCACGACCTGAGTGACGAGGTGCAGCCCGCCGCGCCACTGGCGCCGGCCGGGCATCGTGAGATCGAGCCCTGCGAGCGTGGTGGCGCTGCGCTTCAGATCGGACTCGCGCCCGTCGATGGCGCGCTCGAGGTCGCGCTTCAGCGCGTTGGCCTGGGCGCCGACGCGCTTGCGCGTCTCCGGATCGAGACTGGGAAGGGCCTTCAGGATTTCAGTGAGGGCACCAGCCTTGCGGCCCAGGAGCTCGGTTTTGAGCTCCTGGAGACGTCGTTCGTCTGCGTGCGGGATCTCCTTGAGACGCTCCCGCAGCGATTCTAGGGTTGCAAGGATTTCTTCGCGACCTCCGCCAGCTGTTCAAACGCCGCCGGATCCCGCACCGCCAGATCGGCGAGGATCTTCCGGTTGATTTCGACCCCCGCCTTGCGCAGGCCGTTCATCAGCCGGTTGTACGACAGGGCGTGCAGCCGCGCCGCCGCGTTGATGCGGGTGATCCACAGGCGGCGGAACTCGACCTTTTTGGCGCGGCGATCGCGATACGCGTACTTCGCCGCCCGCTCGGTGGCTTCCTTGGCGGCCTTCCACAGCTTGCTGCGCCCGCCCCAGTATCCTTTGGCGAGCTTCATCACTTTGTTCTTGCGCTTCAGACGCGCAACGTTGCTTTTGACGCGAGGCATGAGTTCTCCCTACGCCATCAGCAGGCGCTTGAGGCGGCGATCGGCATGCGATACGAGCGTCGCCTTCCGCAGGTGGCGCTTCCGCTTGGCATGTTTCGAGGTCAGGATGTGGCGCTTATAGGCTCTGTAGCGCCGCAACTTGCCGGTTCCCGTCAGCCGGATGCGCTTCCGCAGCGCCCGCTTGGATTTCTGTTTCGGCATTGCTGGCTCATTTCGGTGCGAGGACCATTGACATGTTGCGGCCCTCGAGCTTTGGTTCCTGTTCGATTTTGCCGATGTCCTTCAACTCCTGCGCGACACGGTCCAGCACTTCCCGGCCCAGCTCGATGTGCGCCATCTGCCGGCCGCGGTACATCATCGTCACTTTCACTTTGTTGCCGTCTTCCAGGAACTCACGCGCGTGCCGCGTCTTGAAGTCGAAATCGTGATCGTCGATCCCGGGGCGGTATTTCACTTCCTTCAGGTGAATCACGTGCTGCTTTTTCTTGGCGGCGCGCGCCGCCTTCGCCTGCTCGAACTTGAACTTCCCATAGTCCATGATCTTGACGACGGGGGGCCGGGCGAGTGGCGCGACTTCCACGAGATCCAGGCCCCGTTCGTTCGCGGCGGCGATCGCTTCATCGATCGTCAACACCCCCAGCTGGTCGCCGTTGTCCGCGATCACGCGCACCGGACTGATGCGGATCTGCCGATTGACACGGGTGCGCGGTGCTTTGCTGTTGTTGTCGAGAGGTGGCAGGTGTGCGGTCTCCTTGTACAAAGTAAAAACGGACCCGGGTGGCCCCCCCCAGATCCGTGGCGCCCCAATCCCTGAGGAGTGAGGTTTCGGAACCCTGGAGCACTCTCCAAAGAGAGGCATGCGGGTGGGGCGCGCTACTCGCCCGCTTACCGTATTGTGGACGGCAAGTTAGCGGAGCGCCATAGCCTCCACAAGCCCGACGCCCTTCCCTTCTTTTCCTAATCGCCCACTGACGATTGTGGGATCGTGCTCGAAGACCAGCAACCACTGCTCCGCCTCTGCCCGTTGGTACAGGCGCCGCCGCGTTTCGAGCGTGACGAGCGGCTGCAGGTCGTAGCCCATGATCCAGGGGAGGGGGAGATGGGCCGCGGTCGGCACGACGTCGGCGACGAAGCAGGCCTTCTCTCCGCCACTCTCGATGAGGATCGATTGGTGATAGGGAACGTGTCCCGGCGTAGGAAGACCGCGAATACCGGGCAGGATCTGCGTCTCGCCGTCGATGAGCTGGAACGGGATACCCGTGAAGTTGTGAGACAGATAGCTGCCCGCCGTACGCTCGTTGGTGTGCTGAGCGAAATCGAGCTCGCCTTTTTGCACGACGTACCGCGCCTTCGGAAAAGCCAGGCCAATCTGTCCTGACGGGTCGATCCAGTTGTCGCCCCCCGCGTGATCGAAATGGAGGTGCGTGTTGATCACCCAGCGAATGTCATCCGGTTTATGGCCCAGTTCGCGCAGGGCGTCTTCCAGCTGGGTTCGACCGCCCGCGCCCACGTTCTCCACGCCGTAGATGTCGATGAACTTGCTGTTCTCTTTGTTGCCGATCCCGGTATCGATCAGGACGAGCCCGTCGTCGTGCTCGATCAGCAGGCAGCGCAGGGCCAGCGGGATGCGATTGCGATCATCGGGAGGAGCTCGCCGCGCCCAGAGAACCTTGGGGACGATGCCGAACATGGCGCCGCCGTCCAGGTGCTGCTTGCCGGCCTCCAAGGCGTGACAGATGAGGCGGCCCACACGGAAAGTGGTGTGAGTCAATGAACCACATCTGCAAGCGTCGTTGCCCCGTTCCCCTGCGCCAGTCTCAGCAGCTTGGCCAAACATTTCGCCGCGGCGACCGCATCGCCGGTAGCGCGGTGTCGGCCTTCGATTTCGATCCCAAAGTGATAGCTCACCGTGTCCAGATTGCGTCGTGGGAGGTCGGGCAAGAGCTTGCGGGCAAGCCGCACCGTACAGACGCGCGGGCCTTGCAACAGCAACCCCGTCGCCCGCTCGATCTCCGTCGACACGAACGCCCAATCGAACCGCGCGTTGTGGGCGACAAACACGCATCCTTCCAGCGCGGCCAGCAAGCGATCGACAATGACATCGAAGGTGGGCGCGTCGCGTACCAGCTTCGCATCGATCCCCGTGAGCCCGGCGACGAACTGGGGTATCGGAATGCCCGGGTTGACGAGCGAGTGAAATGCGACAGTCCCGTCGAGCATGACGACGGCGATTTCCATGATGCGGTCCCCGTGGAAGGCGCGTACGCCCGTCGTTTCCACGTCCACGACCGCCCAGCGGCAGGCTTCGAGCACCGGACTGGCGGTGCTGGGCGGGGTGGCCAGCGTCCACCGGCCGTCCGTGGTGCGCCCGAAGCGCCGGTCGGGCGCCAGCAGCGCGGCCGCGATGCGATCCGCCGTGTGCCGGTTCGCCTGGGCAATGCCGAGGACGTCCCGCACGATCGCGAGGCTCGCCGCGGGCCCGCTCTGTAAAAACGACAGAGCTCGGGATGTCAGGGAAGATGAAGGTACCGCTGCGAGGCTGGTCAGAGGTCGTCTCGTCGCAAGGGGAGCGTCATGCAGCGCGGTCCGCCTCCGCCGCGCACCAGCTCGCTGCCGTCGATCGATATTACCGCACGCTCACCGTCTTTCAGCGCCTCCTCGCCAGTCAGCAGGTTCACGGCCGCAATCATTCGAAACCCGGCACTCGCCAGCTCGGTGAGTGTGGCGTCGTTGCGGTCGTAGCTCACGATGACGCCGGGCCGCACGGCGAACGCGTTACAGGCTGACGCCCACTGCTCGCGCTCCTGCACGGTGCGCTGATTGCCGCCGCAGAAGATCGGCTCGAGCGGCTGATCCACCGCCTGCATCGCGGCAAAGAAGTTCGGCACTTCTTTCACCCCTTTGGACCGTTTGCGGCGAAGCAGGACGGCGAGCCGCTCCGGTCCGACGAAATGCGGCGGGTAGACGATGCACAGCTCGCGGTCGATCTGCGTGAAGATCATATCCAGATGGATGGCGGTGCGCTCGGCGGGCAGCACGACGATGATCACGTCGGTCACACGGCAATGCGTGAACGCGAGATCGCACAGCAGATCGAGCGCCGCTGGGCTGGAGCGCTCGCTGAAGCCGAGCACGAGCAGGTCGGGGCGGATGGGATGCACGTCCCCGCCCTCGAGTGTGTAGTTGATCCGCTTCTCGTCAGAGCCGTCGTAGAGAATGCCCGCGTTCTCGAACTTCTGATCGTAGCGGAACAACGCCTTGATTAGCAGCTCTTCGGTCCAGCGCACGCCGTGCCGCATCGAGCCGATGATCGCGTGCTCCCCGATCACGATGCCGGAGTCGCGGGTGAAGAACAGATTGGGCAGCGGCGGGAGCGCGTACGCGACCTCGTTCAGCGCGCGCGCGATCGGTCCACCATCCTCGAGCGCGCCCTCGACCATGAGCGCC
>DATGVC010000081.1:0-4164 GCA_035300745.1 Gemmatimonadales bacterium
CACGGATCTCCTCGGGGGAGGCGATCCGGATTTGGATATAGTCAAAGCTCGAGGTCTTGGGCTCGTGGCCGCTTCGGAAATCGATCACTATTCCTCCACGTCTTCAGTAGTGCCGAGCGTCACCTTCAATCCGAGCGCCTGAAGCTCCTTCACCAGCACATTGAAGGACTCCGGAATCCCGGGCTTCGGCAGGTTCTGCCCCTTCACGATCGCCTCGTACACACGGCTGCGGCCGTTCACGTCGTCCGACTTGACGGTCAGGATCTCCTGCAGCGTGTGCGCGGCGCCGTAGGCTTCCAGCGCCCACACCTCCATTTCGCCGAACCGCTGGCCGCCGAACTGCGCCTTCCCGGCGAGCGGCTGCTGTGTCACGAGCGAGTACGGGCCGATGGAGCGGGCGTGGATCTTGTCGTCCACCAGGTGCGACAGCTTCATCATGTAGATCGAGCCGACCGTCACGTCGGACTCGAACAGCTCACCCGTGCGGCCGTCGCGCAGCCGGCACTTGCCGACCGGCGACAGCCCGGCCGCGGCGAGCAACTCGTCGGCCGCGGCATCCACGTCGGCTTCGGACTTGGCGCCGAACAGCGCCGCGAGCGCCGGACGTCCAGTCGCCTCGAGCACCTCGGCCGGCTTGTCCTTGGCCAGCATCTTCTCGATCTCCTTCAGTCCACCCTTGAGCGCTGCTCGCTCGGCGGCCGACAGGTTCGTCGCGTCCGCCGACTCGAGTTTCGCGGCGTGCACTTCCTGCTCGATCCGGCGCTGCGCCAGCTCACGCTCGGCCAGCTCTTTCCCGGCGAACTTGAGGAAGTCCACCATCTGATGATGCAGCTCGCGCGTCTCGGTCGAGACGCTACGCCCGCCAAGCAGCGCCACGCCGGCCGTCCCGATATTGGCCCGCCCGCCGTTGGTCGACGGTAAACGCCGCAGATCCGACACGATCTGCAGCACGCGTTTGTCATCGAGTGCGGGCGGCCGTACGTCCAGCCGCAACGCGTCCGCCGCCCACGACAACCCGGCGAGGCGCAACAGCACGCCAATCTCCGTCTCGTCGGCGCCCTGGAAGACGGGCGTCTTGGCGTCGAAGCCCAGCAGGTTCGCCGCCCAGCCCAGATGCGTCTCGAGGATCTGGCCGACGTTCATCCGGCTCGGCACACCAAGCGGGTTGAGCACGATGTCGACGGGCGTCCCGTTGGGGAGGAACGGCATGTCCTCCTCCGGCACGATTCGCGCGATGATGCCTTTATTGCCGTGGCGTCCGGCCATCTTGTCGCCCACCGAGATCTTGCGCTTCTCGGCGACGTAGACCTTCACCAGCTGGATGACGCCCGGCGGCAGCTCGTCCGGCTGCAGGATCTTGTCGATCTGATCTTCCGACTTTTCCTCGATCTTGGCGCGCTCGGCGCTGGCCGCGTCGAGCACGGCGCGGACCTTCTCGTTCACGGACTTGTTGGCGACGCGCAGCGTCTTCAAATCCACATCGGCGAAGTTGATCTCGCCGATCTGCTGCTTGGAGAGCTTGGTACCGGCCGGCAGATACTCTTCGACCGTGCCCGCCTTCAGCATCAAGCCGACTTCCTGGTTCGCGAGCAGCTCCGCCATTTCGACGAACATGGCCTCCGAGATGCGCGCCTTCTCTTCCGTCTCGAGCCGGCGCACTTCGCCGATGCGCTCGCCGCGGTCCTTTTCGACGACCTGGTCTTCAATGCGCGAGAAGATCTTGACGTCGATGACGACGCCCTCCATCCCCGGCGGCACCTTCAGCGACGAGTCCTTCACGTCCTTCGCCTTCTCGCCGAAGATCGCGGTGAGGAGCTTCTCTTCGGGCGAGAGCTCCGTCTCGCCTTTCGGGGTGATTTTGCCGACGAGGATGTCGCCCGCCTTCACATGGGCGCCGATCCGCACGATGCCCCGCTCGTCGAGGTCCACCAGCGACTCCTCGGCGACGTTCGGGATCTCGCGCGTGATCTCCTCACGGCCGCGCTTGGTGTCGCGGACGTGCAGCTCGAGCTCCTGGATGTGGATCGACGAATAAACGTCGTCCTTCACGAGCCGCTCGGAGAGCACGATGGCGTCTTCGAAGTTGTGGCCGTACCACGGCATGAACGCCACGGTGACGTTGGCGCCGAGCGCGAGATCGCCGCGCTCCGTACCAGCCCCGTCCGCGACGATCTGCCCCGCCTTCACTTTCTGGCCCATGTGCACGAGCGGCCGCTGGTTGATGGCGGTGTCCTGGTTCGTCCGCCAGAACTTCTTCAGGCGGAAGCGGTCGTGCTGCTTGAGGCGCGCCAGCGGATGGTCGCCATTCCCGGGGGCGTCCTCGTCGCCGGCATCGATGATGATCTCATCGGCCGTGACGCGGGTGACCACGCCGCCGCGGCGGGCGATCACGACCGCCCCGGAGTCGCGCGCCACCTTCTCCTCGAGCCCGGTGCCCACCAGCGGCGCCTGCGGGAAGAGGAGCGGCACCGACTGCCGCTGCATGTTCGAGCCCATGAGCGCGCGGTTCGCGTCGTCATGCTCGAGGAACGGAATCAGGGCCGCGGCGATGGACACGAGCTGCTCCGGCGCCACGTCCATGAAGTCGATCTTGTTGGGCGGCAGCAGCGGGTAGTCGTCCCGCTTGCGGCACAGCACCAGCTCGTCGGCAAAACGGCCGTCCGGCGTGAGGTGCGCGTTGGCCTGCGCCACCGCGTAATCCTCTTCTTCGGACGCGGACAGCCAGCGCGTTTCGTCCGTGACCTTGCCGTCCTTCACCACGCGGTAGGGCGTCTCGATGAAGCCGAGATCGTTCACGCGGGCGTAGCAGGACAGGCTGGTGATCAGTCCGATGTTCGGACCTTCCGGCGTCTCGATCGGGCACATGCGGCCGTACTGGCTGTAGTGCACGTCGCGCACCTCGAAGCCGGCGCGCTCGCGCGTGAGCCCGCCTGGCCCGAGCGCCGACAGACGGCGCTTGTGCGTCAGCTCGGCGAGCGGATTCGTCTGGTCCATGAACTGCGACAGCTGCGAGCTGCCGAAGAACGCCTGAATGACGGCGCTCACGGTGCGCGCATTGACCAGATCGTCGAGCGTGATCCGCTCGGGGTCGTTGTTGATGCTCATCCGCTCCTTGATCAGCCGCGCCATGCGCGACAGACCGACCGAGAACTGGTTGGCGATCAGCTCGCCGACCGAGCGTACCCGGCGGTTGCCGAGGTGGTCGATGTCGTCGGTGTAGCCGCGGCCTTCGGACAGCTCGATCAGGTAACGGATGATCGCGACGAAGTCGTCCTCGGTGAGGACGGTGTTGTCCTTCGCCACGTTCACCTTGAGCCGCTGGTTGATCTTGTAGCGGCCGACCCTTCCCAGGTCATAGCGCTTGGGGTGGAAGAACAGCCGCTTCAGCGCTTCGCGCGCCGTCTCGATATTCGGCGCCTCGCCTGGCCGCAGCAGCGTGTAGATCTGCGCCAGTGCCTCCGCCTCGGCGTGCGTCGGATCCTTGGCCAGCGTGTTCTTGATCAGCGGCGACTCGCTGCGCCCCGGGGGCAGCAGCACGTCCACCTTCGTGACCTCAGCCTTGAGCAGCTTCCTCTTCAAGGTGTCCGACAGCTCGCGCCCCGCTTCGGCGAGCACTTCACCCGTGTCGGGATCGGCGACGTCGAAGGCGAGCACGTACTTGCTCGGCGTCTGCTGCGTCGTCGTCGGCTGCGCGTCCTCGCGCAGATCGAGCGAGGTGTAGCCCGCGAAGACTTTGACCGACGTGATCCCGGCGCGGCGGAACGCGTTGAAGCGCTCCAGCACCAGCTCGTCGCCCACGCGAGCCAGGGGCTCGCCCTTCTTGTTCTCCGGATCGGGCACATCGGCGGCCAGCAGCGTGCCGAGCACCTCGCGCTTCTGCGCGCGGCCCTCGAGCTTGCCGGTGATGTCGATCTCCTTCACGGCGTAGAACAGCTTCAGGATGTCTGCGTTGGTGCCGTATCCGAAGGCGCGTAGCAGCGCGGTCGCCGGGAATTTCTTTTTCTTGTCGATGTGGACGTAGATCACGTCGTGAATGTCGACCGTGAACTCGACCCACGAGCCCCGGAACGGGATGATGCGCGCCGAGAAGAGGCGCTGGCCGTTGGGGTGGATGCTCTCTTCGAACACGACGCCGGGCGAGCGGTGCAGCTGCGACACGATGAC
>DATGVC010000082.1:0-2257 GCA_035300745.1 Gemmatimonadales bacterium
TTCATCGGAGCAATGACGCCGACGAAAATCCGCCGATCCGGCCTCAGGTGCTTGCGTATGATTTCGAGAACGTGCCGGCGGTCCCGTTCACCCGCGAGCGCGATGTAGAAATTTCCCGCCTTCAGCGCAAACAAGCCGGGCAGCAGCTCTGCGTAATCGACATCCGCGCTGTGCGTCGAATCGAGGTCATTCCCCGGGCAGGTATGCACCCCGATGCGGCGGCGCTCTTCCGGCGAGAAACGCGACAGCGCGAGATTATTGAGGTCGATGAAGCTGTTCAAGAGATGTCCGGAGGGATCGACCTTTACCGCGAGGCGTCCTTCGGTGAAGTCCACCTGCACCTTGCAAGCGCCCTTGTTCAGGCAGCGCCGGACCTCGGTTTCATGCTCGCGCAGCAGGTCGTCGATGAATTGCTCGCGCGAATAATCCCGAATCTTCTCCGCCGGGTACATCAGGCTCAAGGCCGAAGGCGATATCACCGCCTGCTTTACCGGAACATGCGCATGGCGCATGGCGACATCCAGGTAACTGTCTGCGTACCGCCGGTACCGGAACGGGCCGCATGTAAGGCGCGGCAGTTGCCGCGTATGACCGTCTGCGAACGGGATGGTGAAGCCATCCGGGGCCGTGTTCGCAAGCCCATGCACGCAGTACGTCGCGAAATTGAAATACTTCCTCTGTTCGCCGTCGGTAACCACCGGAGAGCCCGCCGCTTCGAATCGCTCGATGGTGTCTCGAACCGCATCTTCGAAGAAAGGAGCGAGGCCCGGATCTTCGCTGTCGCCCTTTGCGACTCTCTCGATGAGATCGGCGGGTCTTGGGATGCTGCCGATGGGCTCGGTGGGTATGCTGATGGACGCGGGCTTGGCCATACTCGTCCCCTTCTCGCGCGTGGTCCCCAATCGACAAGCTTACGCCTCAGATTGAGGTTCACGGTGCCGGACCTATCAGCGCGCGCACCGCGCCCAGCAGATCCTCGCGAGTGAAGGGCTTGCAGACCAGCTTGCTCACGCCCAGTGCGTCCGCCGCCCGAGCCGAGCACTCGAGCCCCGGCCGGAACTGGGCCGACATCGCGATCACCGGGGCCCCGGGATATGCTTGCTGCGCCGCCAGCACTATGTCGGCGCCGGCTTGCCGCGGCATGTAGAGATCGACGATCACCAGGTCCGCGCCTTCTCCCGCGGGCGCCGCGCGCAGGCCCCGCTCGCGAACGGCATAGCCCGCCCCGGTCAGCCATTCGGTGAGCAATCCCCGCATGAGGTCGTCCTCCTCCAAGATAACGATACTCGACATGGGTCGGAGCCGGTCAACCGGCTGCTGGCTTCGGCACGTCATGATCTTGGTCACCGGTCGTTTCGAGCGGATTTCGGCGGGTTACAGCTGTAACAGAAGGGGCGGCTTGTTCACCGTGCGGGCCCCGTGCTAACTTGTGCTGCCCTGCGGCAAAACCATGAGCAGCACTGTGCAGCACCACATCCTCGCCGTCGACGACGATCCGGCCATGCGCAAATTGGTGGCCGATTACCTGCACGACAATGACCTGCGGGTCACCGCGGTGGCGACCGGAGCCGAGATGGCGCAGGCGTTCGCCGATCACGCGATCGATCTCGTCGTGCTCGACCTGCGCCTCGTCGGGGAGGACGGCATGCAGCTTGCGCGCAAGCTGCGCGCGGAATCGTCGGTCCCGATCATCATCGTCACCGGCAAGCAGGACGAGGCCGACCGCGTGATGGGCCTCGAGCTCGGCGCCGACGACTATGTCACCAAGCCATTCAGCCCGCGCGAGCTCCTCGCCCGCATCCGCGCGGTGCTGCGTCGCTATCAGACGGCGCGCGCGGTGCTTCCGCCGCGCGGCGACAAGCGGCGCGCTTACCGCTTTGCCGGCTGGGAGCTCAACCTTGGCAGCCGCCGGCTGACCTCGCCTGACGGCAGCCGGGTCGAGCTTAGCCATGGCGAGTTCAACCTGCTGCAGGCGTTTTGCGCCGCGCCGCAACGGGTGCTGTCGCGCGAGCAGCTGCTCGATCTTTCGCGGTTGCATGGTGCTGAGGTTTACGATCGTTCGATCGACGTGCAGGTCCTCAGGCTGCGGCGCAAGATCGAGCCGGACCCGGCCCAGCCGCAATACATCAGGACCGAGCGCGGCGCAGGGTATGTGTTCAGCGCGGCGGTCGAAGTGCTAAGCTGAGGTCGGGAAGACGGCATCCACCGAGCGGCCGCCTTTGAGCTGGCACTGGCCCTGCCCGCCGCCGCCCATCCC
>DATGVC010000083.1:0-6034 GCA_035300745.1 Gemmatimonadales bacterium
GCCGCCCTCCACCTCGGCGGATATTGAGTCGCCGCGTCCGACAACCCACCATCTCTGGTGCCCTTTGGCACGGGTGAGTGCGGTCGCGGCGCGTCCCAGCGGTGGAACGCTTTCCCAATCCACGCTCGCCGGTCCCAGGCGCGTGCTCGCCAGCCACCCTCCGACTGCGAGCACTATCGCCACGATGGCGGCAGCTCCCCACTTGGTGCGTTTCCAATAAACGGCTCGGCGCCAGCGCCCCTTCCAAATGGCCGGCCACACTTCCGTTCGTGCCTCTTCGAGGTCGTGGGGGAAATCGACTTCGGTCCAGGGAAGGCCGGCCACATTCACGCCGTAGATCGGGACGATCTTACAGACGGCGCGCGTGGCTTCGATCACCCATGCCTTTTCATTCCCGCCTTCGATCTGGTGTGCCGCCACGTCGCGTATCGCCGTCGCGCCATCCGCCTCAAACTTGAGCAGGCCGAGACTCTCTCCGCGGGCCGACGCGGGCGGCAGGTCCTTCCCCAGATCGATCACCTTGCGGCCCCGGATCGCGACCTTGGTCTGCTCCCGGCCACGCGATGACGTCGAGTCGTAGGCGAGCACGTTCCCCGGATCCTCGAGCACCCGGGAAAGGATTTCCGGATCGAACAGCAGATCCGAATTGAGCAGGAGGAACTGGTCCTTGATCCAGCTCCGCGCGAGCCACAGCGAGTACAGGCTGTTCGTCTCGCGATAGCGTTCGTTGACGATGTACTCGACTCGGTCGCCGACGACCTGGCGGATGGTCTCATGGTTGTAGCCCACGACCATCAGCACGGGGCCGACCCCGTGATCGGAGAGCGCTTCCAGCTGTTGGAGAATCAGCGGCCGCCCGCCGATCTCCACGAGGCACTTCGGTTTCCCGTCGGTGAGCTTCTCGAGGCGGCTGCCGACTCCGCCGGCCAGGATCACGGCTTGCATCAGGATTCTCCCGTGAGCGGTGAGGACCGGGTCGACACGCGCTCGGCGAGCCAGTCCCCGTACTCCACGGGCGTGCCGGTGAACTGCAGCGCGCCCTGCTTGAGAACGACCACGCGATCGAGCAGCGGCAGCACCGCGGGATCGTGCGTCACCCACAATGTCGTGCGACCTTCGGTCGCCCCAAGCAGGATCGTCGTCAGGTCGGCGGCCGTGGCGGGATCGATGCCTCGTGTCGGCTCGTCGAGCAGCCAGATGCGTCCGTTGCGCTGCAGCGCGCGGGCGATCGCAATGCGCTGGCGCTCACCGCCCGAAAACAGCTCGCCGCCGCGGCGGATCGGGGTCGCGTATCCCGCCGGCAGCCGCTCGATGAACTTGTCGATGCGCGCGCGTTCGGCCGCCCGCCGAACGTCGTCGATGGCCGCCGCCGGATCTCCCAGCGCGATGTTGTCCTGCACCGACAGGCCGAAGAAGACGTTCTCCTGAAACACGACGCTGATCTGGCGGCGCACCGATTCCACGGTGTAGTCGCGCAGATCGCGGCCATCCAGCAGCACGCGCCCGTTATCGGGATCAACGAACCGAAGTACCGTTCGCAGCAGGGTCGATTTTCCCGCGCCGTTGCCGCCGAGGATCGCGACCCGCTCGCCGCCGGCCAGCGCGAAGCTGATGGCGGACAACGCGTGCTTACGCGAGCTCCGTACCTCCTTCGGTGTCTTCACCGAGATGTCTTCGAAGGCCAGGTCGCCGTGCAGCGCGGTCACCGGGATGGCACCGGGGCGGTCGGCGATGGCAGGCGTCTCCGCCATGATCTGTCGCAGCCGGTCTCCCGACGCCGCCGTCTTGCCAAGCTTGTAGGTCTGGCGGGCGAACTGCTCGAGGGGCCGGTACAGAGCCGCCGCATACGAAACGAACAGCACCAGGTCGCCGGGCGTGAGCACGCCGGCCTGGACCTCCTGGGCGCCGACCCAGATGATGCCGGTGATGGTCAGCGCCACCAGGATTTCGATGCGCAGGACGAGCCAGGCGGCGAGCTGGCGGACGCGCTGCTCGTGGACCAGGCTCTTCACGTTTTTTCGGCCGAACCTGTCGTCCGGCCAGCGGCCGGCGCGATAGGTCTGCAGCTCGCGCACGCCGAGCAGATCCTCTGCCACGGTGGATGCGAGCCGGCCTTCCTTCTTACGCTGTTTGCGGGACGCCCGGGCAATCCGCCCGCCGCTCCACGCCATCGCGCCGAGCGCGAGGAGCGCACCCGCAGCGACCACCAGCGCCAGCCGGCTATTGAGCCACAGCAACACCGCCAGGGTCGCGAGGAAGAGGCCCGCGGTTTGAAAGATCCGCATCAGGATCGCAATGACGCCCTGGCGCAGGCGAGCCGTGTCGTACACGATGCGCGTGAGCAGCTCGCCCGTGCTGCGGCTTTCGTGGAATGCGATCGACTGGGCGAGCACATGGCCGAACAGTGCCGTCCGCAGACGGTAGATGACGCGGTTGCCGAGTCCGGCCAGAACAAGGCGCTCGGTATAGGCGACCGTCGCGGCGAGCACGGTAATCGCGACGTAGAGCAGGCTCAGCCCCCCGGGGCCCAACGACGGCGGTGCGAGCAGGCCCCCGAAGGCCGCGTGTTCGCGCCGGTTGGTCAGCAGATCGATGATCCATTTGAGCGGCCAGGGGTGCGCGACCCGCAGCAGGATGAGCAGCAGGCTTGCGCCCCCACCCAGGGCGAGCAGCCCGCGGTCGCCGCGCGTGTGGGGCCAGAGCAGCGCGCTCAGGCCGCGCATCTTGCGGAGCTCGGCGAGTGCGCTCACGCGAGGCGGGCGCGGATCCAGTCGACCGCGGCGTGCGCCGCGCGTCCCGGATTGAAGAACAGGTCCTGTGCCATCGCCCGGCGCACCTCGCTGCCCCGGCGCGGATGGGCGAGCGAGTCACGCACGGCCTCGACAGCCTCGTCGGGCCAGCGCACGGTGACGCCTCCCTTCCGCCCCCACGTATCGAGATCCACCGCCCGCCCCTTCACCTGCATCGCCGCGATCATTTCCGGCACGTCGATAAAGACCATGGGCCGGTCGAGCAATGAGTATTCGGATGACACCGACGAGGCGTCCGAAATCAGGAGATCGGCGACGAACAAATACGGCACGATGTCGAAATCCCGCACCAGCTTCGTATGTCGATCGAGCAGCGGACGCAGGCGGGTCGGCCAGTCAACGGAATTGTCGCGCGGATGGTCATGGAGCTTGATCACGATGTCATAACGACCGCTGGCTTGCAGGCGCCGGATTACTTCTTCTCCCAGCGTCTCGAGCGAGTTGCCGCGCTGGCCCGTGGGCGCGTACAACAGCACGGGCCGGCGCCCGGGCAGTCCGAGACGGCGCAGGATCGCCCCCCGATTGAGACTGCCGTCCACCAGCCGATCGACCTTGGGGAATCCGATCGGTACGAGCCGGGGATCAGCGGGCCGGAGCAGCTGCTGATCCTGGAACGCGCGCTGCATGTACGGCCCGGTGATAAACAGATGGTCGTACACCAGCACATCGCGGCGCACAGCCATGTTACGGAACGAGAGGCCGTGGAATATCTGGACGCGCTCGCGGTCCTCGCGGGGGAAGTAGCCGGAGACGTGGGCACAGAACACCATGTCGAACCGCTGCCGTCGCATCGTGTCGAGCGAGAGCACGCGATCGGCGGGGACCCGGAACGGCCGGTACAGCTCCCGGGCACTTATGGGCCCGAGCCCGTCGCCGTCGCCCTCCATTCCGGGCTCCCGCCCGCCAGACAGAAACACTTCGACACCAGGTAAGCGCCGCAGCCGCTCGTAAACCGGCTGAAAGCACACGAAATGGACGGGCGCGTAGCCCGTGAACAACACCCGCTTCATTGCAGCTCGACGTAGAGGTCGCACGTGCTCGACGCGCCCACGCTCTTACTGAGCTTGGCGGACACGACGCCATGTTTCCAGCTCGTGCGCTTATCCGTGATCCGGCAGCGCCCGGGCCCGGTACCCGTCACCCACGCGATGTAGCGGTGTTTGCCAGCGTCATCACAGTGCCCCGCTTGTCGCTCGGTTTTTCCGCAGGAGCGAATTTTCCGCCCCTCGGGCACCGTCACTTCGCAATGCCGGCTCTCGGCGCCGGCGGCGACCTCGATGTGACAATGCAGTGTCGCCGGCCCTTGCCAACCCAGCAGGCGCATCAGAAGAATGAGCGCGAACATGAATGCCCTCCTTATGTATGGTGACGTCAGCGCGCCGCGCGCGCGCCAGACTAGAACCGATACCGCAGTCCCGCCCACCAGACGTGGCGGCTGTAATCGGCCACGTCACCAGCAGATGCGGGGTCGCCCGCGCGATTCGTGGTCTGGGCTCCCCGCCGCACCCCGAGCGTCAGGCGAGCGTCCCTGCTCACCCGCAGCTCGGTGTCGACCGTGATTTCCTTCAACACGTCGCGCCGGCCACGGTTGACGACATCGTACGGCTGGACGGAGTCGAAATGGCGCGAGCGTCGTCCATACTCCACGATCACTGTCGCCGCTCCCGCCGCGGCGCGGAATGACGCGTCGAGCTGCCGCTCCACCCGCGAATAATCCACGAGCACCGCCGCACGCGCGTTGGAATCGGTCGCGGTGAGATTGCCGTTGAAGTCCACGCCGAATCTGTTTTCATCGAGGATCAGAATCGCGGGCGCAGGGGTACCGCCGAGGGAAGCGACACTGTAGTCCAGGCCCAGCGTGACGGTGGGACCCATCTGGATCGCAACACCGCCGCCGACATCCGGACCCTTGCGGCCGCGTGCCGGAAACGGCGCGTCGTAGCGCCGGTCGAGATATCCCCCCCTCAGCTCCGCTGAGAGTCCGAGCAGGCGGTGACGGGTCGCTTTCAGCAGCCGCTGCCGGTAGCGCAATTCCAGATCGACCTCGTGCGACGTTCCGGCGGCGTACACTCTTTCGGAGCTCGAAATGTTGCCGTTAGCATCGAGGTCGACGGCATCGGCGAGATAGTTCTTATGGAAGTAACTCGGCCGCCAATCCGCCGTGAATCGAATCTCACCACCACGGCGCAGCGACTGTGCGATCTCGAGTTGCAGCTCGCTATGGCGACGTGCGACGTTGCGCGAGTTCAGCTCGTACTTGACGCCCGCCGTGACAACCATTGTGCGCCCGCTGAGACCACGGCCCTCGACACCGAGCTCGAGTCTGGGGGTCGTGATGACGTCGGATGCGCTCTCCATTTCGCGGAACCGTCCGTTCACGGAATCGCTGGGGGACGGGGCCGCCAGTCGCGCGCGGTGCAGCGTGTCGAGGAGAAAGGGATTATCATCGACCCGGACGTCTGCTCGCAGTCGCGCCGTAGGACGCCATCCCTGACCCGTGGCGGACGTGGAGATGAGGGCCGATCCCGCGACCACCAGGCAGACGCTGAAATGGACTAGGTGCACGCTCGCTCCAGTGAGGGGTGTGAGCTTTTGCGAGTCGCGCAGAGCAATAACCGTTCCGATTCGAGCGACCGCATGCTCCATCTGCTCGCGCGCGCGCGCCTTCTGATTCCGTGTCAAAACGGAACAAGCCTGGCACAAAACGATTCAGCCGGTTGTGACGCTCGTCACCAACCGGGCTGACCGTCCCCGATCTCAACGATGAAGATGCCGGCGATCTGCTTTGGTAACTACAGGATGTACTTGCGGAGGTCCTCATCCTCCACGATCCGCAGCAGCCGTTCCCGCACCGCCGGCCCGTCGAACACGATGTGCTTGGAGGGATAGTCGGGCAGCTCGAAGAGCACGTCCTCGAGCAGGGTCGTGAGTACGGTATGCAACCGCCGGGCGCCGATGTTCTCCATCCGCTCGTTCACCTTCGCCGCGATCCGCGCGATTTCCTTCACGCCGTCGGCCGTAAACTCGAGTGTCGCGCCATCGGACGCGCACAGCGCCGCGTACTGCTTGGTCAGCGCATTCTCAGGCTCCGTCATGATCCGCACGAAATCCGCTTCGGTCAGCGACGACAGCTCGACCCGGATCGGGAAGCGGCCCTGCAGCTCCGGAATGAGGTCGCTCGGCTTGGCGATGTGGAATGCGCCGGCCGCGATGAACAGGATGTG
>DATGVC010000084.1:0-5907 GCA_035300745.1 Gemmatimonadales bacterium
TCGCCCCGCATCTTCTTCGCTATGGCGGACGACGGCTTGCTGTTCCGCCAGGTGGCCCGCGTGCATCCGCGCTTTCACACGCCGTCAGTCTCGATCGTCGTGACCGGGGCGCTAGGCGTCGTGTGGGTGCTGCTGCTCAACTTCGACCAGCTGGCCGACCAGTTTGTGGTCACGATTTTCCCGTTCTATGCCCTCGCCGCGGCAGCGGTCTTCACACTGCGGTGGCGCCAGCCCGAGCGCGTCCGGCCCGTGAAGGTGCTGGGGTACCCCGTCGTGCCGCTGCTGTTTATCCTCGGCACGTTCATCATCCTGGGGAACGCCTTGCGCGAGCATCCCGGCCCCACGGGGCTCGCGTTCGGCGGCATCCTGCTCGGCGTGCCCGCCTACTTCGCGTGGCAGCGCTGGCAACGCCGGGCGCCTCCGCCCTCGATATCTGCCCGTAAAGGAACGTGAGCAAGGAATGCGTGGCGCGCCCAGCCCCACCTCGCGCCACGCATCCGTGCAGAGCCTACTATAAAGAAGGGCGCGATTGCTCGCGCCCCCTTCCTTTCAGACCGTCCGACCGTCCGACCGTCCGACCGTTACCAGTTGAACATGTACCGTATGCCCAGCTGCATCCGCCAGACGTCAAGTGTACTCACGTTCTTCTGGAATGAACGCGAAATCAAACTGCGACCCACGTTTGCCAGTGTGTACGTTGGGGCGCTAAAGGCGTCGACCCCGGCCGAGACCAGCGGCCGCTGCGTCACAAACCCTTGTGAGCCACCCCAGTCACTACTGAGCAGGTTCGTGAAGTTAAAGATGTCTAATCGAATCTGCAGACTGTTTCCCTTGCCGCCGATGTTCCGGCTCACATCCTGTGCGACACTGAGATCCACGCGAGCCACCATCGGCAGGAATACCGCGTTTCGCTGCGCGTACTCGCCGCGATGGTTTCTGAGGTAGGGGTCCTGGTTAATGAACGCGTCCCACGCCGCAACCTGCTGCGCGGGCGTCCATACCGCGGTGTCCGCGGGGGCGGAACTGAAGCGCACGAACTTCCTGACAAAGTTCATCTCGCTCGTGGTGCGCGGGATGTAAATCAAATCATTTCCCGATGCTCCATCCCCGTTCATGTCGCCGTTGAAGGCGTAGCTTCCGTTGCCCGGGCTGCGGTCCTCGAAGTACACGCTGATGCTCGTCGGCCCGATGCGGAGGAAATCGCGCGCATAGCTCATGGCGGCGAAGACCCGGTGGCCCGGGGAGAATTGCGAGTACCCGGCTACCGGATTGTTTGGGTCGATCGCGACCGGGTTACCGAACCATGAGCCCGACGCAATCGAGCCGGCATCTACGGTGTTCTTGCTCTTCCCATAGCTGTACCCGACCTTGGCGAACAGGCCGTCCTGGAATGCACGCTCGAGCGAAACGGCGAAATTCCATGAGTGTCCGACTCCCTGGTTCGTCAATACCGTCGCGTCGCTGACATTCTGATAAATGCGACTCGCGATACAACCAGGGGTCGAGCAGGTCCAACGCGGGCGCCCGTCGGGTCCCGAAAAGGAGCTCTGCGGGGACGGCAGATTGGCGTTGATATACGCAATCCCGTTTACGTCCTTGGAATAGAGGTACTCGGCTGTCGCAGTCAGATCCCAGGGCAGGCGCCGATCGATTGCGAGATTACTGCGCCAGAGCTGCGGGAACTTGAAATTCGGATCGGTCAGCGCGAGCTGGAAGTTGGCAGCGGGAGCGCCGGTGACACTCGCCGGTTTATAGGCGTCGGGATTCGGATTGAACGGGTACGCCGTGGTATTGCTCGCCGAAACAAAGCCCGTGAGCACCCCGGTGTTCCCGATTTGGTTCGAGATCCACACATACGCGGGACGTCCAGTAAAAATACCGGTGCCGCCACGGATCTGTGTCTTGTGCTGACCACCCACGTCGTAGTTGAATCCCAACCGCGGTGAGAAGAGCAGGTTGACCCCGGGCAACGCACCGCTGTTGTAGTGGATCGGCGCGCCGCTCTGGTTACGGAACGTCATCGTGTCCGCGACGGCGTTGTCATAGGCGGTGTTCTTGAACTTCGGCGCATCCACGCGCAATCCACCGGTGATCGTGAGATTGGGACCCGGCTTCCATTCATCCTGCAGGTACGCGCCAGCATACAGAACATCGAGCGGTTGGACCGGCTCCGTCTGCCCTGGGATGTTCGAGTAGCGGTACTGAAACAGCCGCATCGTGACAGCAGACGTCGTGCGTGTCGGATTCGCGAGGAAACTGTCGGCGGCGGCGTAGAAGTCCGTCAGCGAATTGAAGACGTAAATACTTTGCGCGCCGGGAAAGAACACGTTCGTCGAGTGATACTTCTCCACGCTCACCCCGAGCGTGACCGAATGCTTCGGCAGATAGAGCGTGAAGTTGTCCTGCAACTGGTAACTATGGTAGAACAGCTTGTTCTTCGGCGTAAACGGCTCGAACCCGAATGTGGTGTAACTCTGGCCGCCCTGAAGAATCTCAACTTCAGGGAAGTACGGCCCGTCGACATTCTTCCGGCTCTCGTTGCTGGTGTTGTATCCGAGGATCAGGTTGTTGGACTTATTACGGCCCAGCGTCGAGTTCCATTCGCCGACGATCGAGCGAAGGTTTTCAAGAATGGCGTAATTCGAGTTCGCGAAGTTCAACGAATTCAGATTGCTCCTGCGGTTCCCGAACCCTAGCGAGTTCGAGTTTGAGACCAGCACATCGGTGGTCGAATTCAGCAGTGTATAGCGCAGGTTGAACTTGTTGTGCTCGTTCAGGTTGTAATCGAGCCGCGCAAGAAAGCGTTCTGATGGGGTCTTGAAGTCGTATCCCTGATACGGACCGGTGACATAGTTGAACTGGTTCTTCAGGAAGCGGCTGAGCGAGTCGAGGTCTGATGCCAGCACTCGTGTCACGTTTGAGCCGGTATCCGCGGGGCCCGTGGATGCCCGGAACGTGGTTCCCGGGTTCGTTTGACCATCGTTCTCGTAATTCGCGAAGAAGAACAACCGATTGCGAATGATCGGTCCGCCGAAGGAACCGCTGATGTTGTGATATTTGAAAGTGCCCGGGTTGAACTTGTTTGGACCTGCCTGCGTGCCGACGAACGAGTTATCACGAGTATTGTAGAGCAGCGTCCCGCTGAAATCGTTCGTGCCGCTCCTCGTCACCATGTTGATCCCGGCCCCGACGAAATTGCCCTGCCGCACGTCATAGGGCGCGACGTTTACCTGCACCTGCTCGAGCGCATCCAGTGAGATCGGTGCGACGTTGGTGCGATCGCCGGGTTCGCCCCCCAACCCGAACGAATTGTTGAAGTACGATCCGTCCACCGTCATGTTGTTCAATCGGTTGTCCTGACCGGCGAACGAGACGAATGAGAGGGCTCCCGACGATGTGGGTTGCTGGGTCGCAGTGTACTGCGGCGTGAGCCGCAGCAAGTCTTCGACGCGCCGGCTGATCGTCGGGAGACGCGCGATCTGCTGCGTGGTCACCGTCGTGGCGGCGCCGGTGCGCTCCGAGCTGAAGACGGAGCCGGCCGCCGGCGCGGTGACCGTGATGGGCGTCAGCTCGACGGTCGCGTGTGCCAGCACGAAGCGCACATCGGACGTCACGCCCAGGGTCAGGTTAATGCCGTTCTGGATTGCCGGCCGATAGCCCACCTGTGAGACGCTCACCCGATAGGGGCCGCCCACCCGCATGCCGGGAATCGTGAACCGGCCGTCCGCCCGCGAGACGGCCGAGTACGTCGTGCCGGACGGTCCGTGCACGGCGAGCACGCGCGCGCCGTCGACCGGTGTGCCGGCGGAGTCCGTTGCGATGCCGGCGATGGCCGAGGTCGTTACGCCTTGGGCATGAACCGAGCCCGCCACGAACATCGTAAAGACCGCCGCAGCCACGAGGGCGCGGCCAGAGCCAACGATCCAGCGCATGGATGGACCTCTCCTTGGAGGGAACGGATGCAGGTTGTTGGTGCCCATCGAGACCGGGAGAAAGTGTTCCCGATCGGAAACCGCGTCAAGGACGCTAGGTAGGTGCTTTACGCAGCAGATACACGGCCGCGACACCAACGAGAATATTCGGCGTCCATGCCGCGAGCATCGGTGGCAAGACGCCCCCGGAGCCGACGGCTTTGGCGAGCTGAAACATCAGCAGCACGATGAACGTGGTCGCGAGGCTCGCCGCGACTCCCCACGCCGCGCCGCTCTTGGGACTCGAGATCGCGAGCGGCGCGCCAAACAGCGCGATCAACAGACAGATGAACGGAATCGCGATCTTGAGCGCGAGCTCGACCTGCAGCTTCTTGGCGTTCGAGCCGCTGCGTGTGAGCGCATCGATATAGCGTCTCAGCTCCCCATAGCCCATTTCGTCGGGCCCCTTCGGCTCGGCGAGCAAATCCACCGGTCGCTCAGTCATCGTGCGCGTCTGCAGCGAATCGAACTCGAAGGCCGCCTCGCCGCCAGGCTGGTTGCCGGCGAGATAGCGCAACGTGCCACGATGCAGCGTCCAACGGTCATTGTAAACCGCTCGCTGCGCTGCTAACACGATCGTCGGATAAGCTGTGCCGGAGCCTTCGCGCTCCAGCATCAGGTCGGTCAGCTCCCGCGTACTGAGCTCGAGCGCGCGAATCGCGTACACCCAGCCGCGGTCGGCACGATACACGAAGTTGTAGCGCGAGCTGGTCGAGCGAATCGCCTTCTCGCCCAGCATCTCGAGTCGTCGCGAGGTGGCGACGGGCGCGACCTCGGCGAGCAGCAGACCGGCGATGAACGCGGCGCCGGCGGCCGCAAACAGCGGGCGCACCAGACGGTGAAATGAGATCCCCGACGCCTTCGCCGCGGTGAGCTCGGAATGGCGGCCGAGCGAGCCCACCGTAAAGACCGTTGCGAAAAGCACCGAGACCGGCAGCACGAGAAACATCTTCTCGGGCAGGTCGAACACGTACGACAGCGCCACCGCGCCCGGCTTGATCCCGCGGCCCATGTACTGATCGAGCTTGTCGGTCAGATCGATCACGATCGTGAGAATCGGGAAGCCAAGCAGCGTGATAAGGAAGACGCGCAGCCACTCGCTGAGGAGGTACCGGTCGAGGGTGCGCAAGGTGAGCTGCGGGACGCGAAATACGGAGCGTACGCTCACCGTCGATTCCGAATTCGTCCCACCCAGCCGAACAGCCCCTCTTTCAGCTCGTCCCAGTCACCGCCATGCGCGGTGCTGCCGGCGCGGCGCACGGACAGGAGCAGCGGTATCGCGACGATCAGGAAAATGAGATTCGGCGTCCACATCGCGAAGAACGGCGGCACGATGAGCCGGTCGCCCAGCTCCTCGCCGCCGATGAGGCCGACGTAGTAGACCGAAAACACTGCCAGGCTCGTGCCGATCACGAGCCCGACGCCGCCCCGCGGGTAGCGAATGGCGAGCGGCATGCCGAGCAGGGCGAAGATCACGCAGGCTGCCGAGATCGCCAGTTTCTTCTGAATCTCGACTTCGTAGACGGCCGCACGCTGACGCGCTGCCCGAAGCCGCTGGCTGTACGCCGACGGCGTCTGCGCCGTGTATGCGAGACTCGTGACGGTCCGTGGCCCCCCCCCGCCACCTCCCCCCTGGCTGGCCGGGGTCGCCTGCGCGGCCTGCGCGGCGCGCGGAGCGAACAGTCGCTTGATCGAGCCGAGGGCGCGGCAGTACGTGCTCAGCGGCGGCGCTGTCGTGTCGAGGCCGGGCGGCGCGAGCGCCGCGAGCTTCGCGATCCGCCGCAGCTCGCTCGCGACCGCGAGGACCGCCTCGCTGCGCACGCGCCGCAGATCCTGGTTGGCCCGAGCG
This sequence comes from Gemmatimonadales bacterium, assembly GCA_035300745.1. Lineage (GTDB taxonomy): Bacteria > Gemmatimonadota > Gemmatimonadetes > Gemmatimonadales > GWC2-71-9 > 20CM-2-65-7. The sequence continues at coordinate 5,821 of DATGVC010000084.1, forward strand.
ACGACGTCCTGCATCGCGCAGATCGTCATCTCGCGATCGCCCCGGTATTCGTCGTTCTTGGTCGGCTCGAACGTGTTGCTGACGCCG
>DATGVC010000085.1:0-12551 GCA_035300745.1 Gemmatimonadales bacterium
CAACCAGCGCCGCAACGGCGACCGCGTCTATTTCGCCGCGAATCAGCACATCAACCCCACCAATGTCTGCATCCTGCGCAACACCTGCGTGTTCTGCTCCTTCGCGCGCATGCCGAAGGAAGACGGCGCCTACACGCGCAGCCTGGACGAGGTGTTCGCCGAAGCGGATGCGGCGCGGGATAATCCCACGCGGGAGTTCCACATCGTGGGCGGCTTGCATCCCAAGCTGCGGCTCGAGTATTACGTGGACATGTTCCGCGGCCTGAAGCAGCGCCATCCGCAGGTGATGATCAAGGCGCTCACCGCGGTCGAAGTCGCGCATTTGGCCCGGATCGAGGGCATGAGCACACGAGACGTGTTGCTCGCCATGAAGGACGCCGGTGTGAGCACGCTCCCCGGTGGCGGGGCGGAGGTGTTTTCCCCCGCCGCGCGCGCCACCATCGCCGATCGCAAGCTCACGGGTGACGAGTGGCTCGCCGTGCATCGCGAAGCCCACCAGCTCGGGATGCCATCGAACTGCACGATGCTGTACGGCCACGTCGAGACCATGGAAGATCGGGTCGACCACCTGCTGGCGTTGCGCGCGCTCCAGGATGAGACCGGCGGATTCCTGACCTATATCCCACTGGCCTATCACCCCGACCACAATGAGCTGGGCGAGACGTTGGGCCGCACCGGGACTGCCACCACAGGCTTCGACGACCTCAAGAACATCGCGGTGGGACGGCTGCTACTCGACAACATCCCGCACGTGAAGACGCACTGGCCCATGGTGACGCCATTCATTTCCCAAGTGGCCCTGACCTTCGGGTGTGACGACCTAGAAGGGACCGTGGTGTTCGAGCGAGTCTACCATGAGGCGGGCGCGCCGACGCCGATGTGGCTGTCGTACGACCAAATCGTGACGCTGATCCGCGGGGCGGGGAAGGAGCCGGTGGAGCGTGATTCGCTGTATCAGACCGTCAGAACCTTCGAGGGCTATGTGCCCAAGCCTCGAGGCCCGGCGGTACGGCCCGAGGGCCCGGCGCCCCAGGGCGCGCTGTTCCAGATCGAGCATCGGGCTCGGGCGGCGGCACGGTCCACGCAGCCGGTCGCGAGCGTCGTGGATGGTGCCGAATGAGAATCGGCCGGATCGGCTACATCAACTGCGCGCCGGTCTACGGCGCGATCGACCGCGGAGTCGTCGCGCTGCCGCGTGGTGGTGAGCTCGTCACTGGCACGCCGGCCGAGCTGAACGACCTGCTCGTCGCGGGTGAGCTGGATGTGAGCGTGATCAGCGCGATCGAGTACGCGCGTCACGCCAAGGACCTCCTGCTCCTGCCCGCGCTCGCCATTTCCTGTGATGGGCCCGTGAGAAGTGTGGCGTTGTTCAGCCGTCAGACGGTCGGACAGTTGGACGGTCGGACGGTGCTGCTCTCCGCGTCATCGCGAACATCGGTAGCCCTGCTCGAGCTGCTTTGTCGAGACGTTTGGCACATCAAGCCTAAGTTCGCCGAGGCACGCGCCGAGGCCCAGGATCTCGACGCCCTGGCCGCACTTCCGCATGAAGCGGTGCTGGTGATCGGCGATGCGGCGCTCGCACTCGCGGCCCGAGGCACCTATCCGTATCGCTACGATCTGGGTGAAGAGTGGAAGCGCTGGACCGGCCAGCCGTTTGTCTTTGCGGTCTGGGCCGCCCAGCGGGTAGCGAGCCCCGCCGCCATCCGCCGGGGACACGAAACGCTGCTCGCATCGCGCGCCTGGGGACTCGCGCACCTCGACGATCTGGCCGCCGAGGCCGCGCGCAAGACGGGCGTACCATTCGGCACCTGCCGCGAATATCTCGGCGGGCTCGACTACGCGTTCAGCGACCAACACCGTACCGCACTGACCGACTTCCTGCGGCGCGTGGGGTCGCCGCAGTTCGTGCAGGTGGCATGATGGTCGACCGCATGTCGCCCGAGTTCCGATCGTACCTCGAGCTGTACGAGCGCGCCCCGCTGCTCGAGCTGGGCCGGTTGGCGGACAACGTTCGCTGGAAGCTGCATCCCGAGAACGCCGTCACGTACATCATCGACCGGAATATCAACTACACGAACGTCTGCGTCGCCGACTGCAAGTTCTGCGCGTTCTATCGGCGCCCCAAGCATCCCGAGGGGTACCTGCTGTCGTTCGAGGAAATCGGGCGCAAGATCGACGAGCTCAAGGCGATCGGCGGCGTGCAGATTCTGATGCAGGGGGGACACAACCCCTACATCCCGTTCGAGTGGTATCTCGACCTGCTGCGCTATATCAAGCGCCATCATCCCATCCACATTCACGGCTTCTCGCCCTCGGAAGTCGATTTCTTCGCGGGCCGTTTCGGCATGTCGATCGCAGAGGTCATCAAGGAGCTGATCGCGGCGGGGCTCGATTCGATTCCGGGCGGCGGCGGCGAGATCCTCGTGCAGAGCGTGCGCGATCAGGTCGCGCGCAAGAAGGCGGGTGCGGATCGCTGGCTCGAGGTGATGGAGATCGCGCACCAGCTGGGGCTGCGGACGTCGGTCACCATGATGTATGGGCTGGGCGAACTGCCCGCCGATCGGATCGAGCATCTCTTCCGCGTGCGTGAGGTGCAACGCAAGACGCGCGGCTTTACGGCCTTCATCTGTTGGCCGCTGCAGCCCGAGAACTCCGAGCTCTCACACCTGCCGAAGACCGACGCGGTGACGTATCTCAAGACGCAGGCGATCGCGCGCATCGTGCTCGAGGACGTCCCCAACATCCAGGCGTCGTGGGTCACGATGGGGATGAAGGTCGGCCAGGTGGCGCTGCGGTTCGGCGCGAACGACTTCGGCTCGCTGATGATGGAAGAGAACGTCGTCTCGGCGGCGGGCACGACGTACCGCACGACCTTGAGCGAGATGCAGCGGCTGATCGCGGACGCGGGGTACACGCCCAAGAAACGGAAACAGGACTACACGATCCTGGAAGACGCCGCCTGAGATGGCCGATGTCTTGATTCTCGTCGGCTCGGAATCCGACAAGCCGCGGATCGAGCCGGCCTTCGAAATCCTGACCAAGGCCGGTTTCTCCTACGAGTTCTACGCTTCCTCGGCACATCGCCAGCCCGAGCAGACCGGCGACCTGCTCAAGAACGCCCGGAAGAAAGGGTTCAAGGTCGTCATCGCCGGCGCCGGACTCTCGGCCGCGCTGCCGGGATTCGCCGCGTCGCTCACGGACCTGCCGGTCATCGGGGTACCGTTCGCCGTCGGGCCGTTGAACGGGTTGGACGCGCTGCTGGCCACCGTGCAGGTTCCGCCGGGCGTGCCGGTGGCCACCGTTGGGATCGACAACGCCAAAAACGCGGCGCACCTCGCCATCCGGATCCTCAAGGCCTGACGATGCGGGTCGGCATCGGGTACGACTCGCATCCGTTTGCCGCCAGGCGAAAGCTGATCCTGGGTGGGGTGGAAATTCCCAATGCCAGGGGCCTCGCCGGCCACTCCGACGCCGACGCGGTCGCTCACGCCGTGACCGATGCGATTCTGGGCGCCGCGGGCCTGGGCGACATCGGCCGCATGTTCCCCAACGACGACCCCCAGTGGAAGAATGCCAGCTCGATCGATCTGCTCAATAAGGCGTTTCTGAAAGTCGTCGAAGCGGGCTTTCAATTCGTGCACGCGGACGTCACCGTGATCATGGAGAAGCCCAAACTGGCACCGCATCTCGACGCGATGGAGGAACGGCTGGCCGAGGCGCTGCTCGCCGGACCGGCCCACGTGTCCGTGAAAGCGAAGACGAACGAGGGAATGGGCTGGATTGGAAAAGGCGAAGGAGTCGCCGTGTTTGCGGTGGCGACGCTCAGCGGAGGCCCAAGAGTCTCCTGACGGACCTCTCCACCGGGCCTCTCTACGCGCTGATCGCGGTTCTGGCGGCCGTCGAAAACTTCTTCCCGCCGGTCCCGGCCGATCTCGCCGTGGCATTCGGCGCATTTCAGGCGGGGCGGGGCTTCATGAATGCGTGGCTCGTCTTCGGGCTGACCTGGACGGCGAACGTGGGATCGGGAGCGGCCGTCTACGCGCTGGCGCGCCGCCATGGAGCGCTGGTCTCTCGTGGCTTCCTCGGCCGGCACATCTTCACGCCCGGCACCGTCGCCCATATCGAGGCGCAGTATCGGCGACATGGCGCGTACGGCATCTTCATCTCGCGCCTGTTGCCGGTGTGGCGCGGCGTCGTAATGCCGTTCGCGGGTATTGCGCGCGTGCCCGCCTGGCGGGCGCTGATTCCCCTGGCACTCGCCTCGGCTGTCTATTACGGAGCGCTGACATACCTCGTCAGCAGATTGGGCACGGACCTGGATGACGTTCTCCACGTCGTGCGCGGCGTCAACGCGGTGCTCGGCGTCGTCGCGGGCGTGCTCATTCTCGTGATCGCGTTATGGATCGTTCGCCGCCGCCGGCATCGTCCTCCGCAGTAGCTCGGGCGTTCCAGCTCGAGCGGTTCCGCGATTACCTCGCCCTCGAGGCAGGCAATAGCCGGCATACGGTAGCGAGCTACCTGCGCGATCTCACACGGCTGAGCGAGTACGCCACCACTCGCGGGGCCAACGCACCAGAGCAGCTGACCGCGGCCCACCTGCGCGAGTTCATTTACTTCCTCAAAGATCTGGGCCTCGCGCCCACGACCATTCGCCGGCAGATCTCGGCGATTCGCACCTACTTCAAGTTCCTGGTGGGAGAGGGGATCGCCGCTCGCGATCCCAGCGACCGGATCGAGTCGCCCAAGCGCTGGCGGACGCTCCCCACCGTCCTCACCGTCGCCGAAATGAGAACACTGCTCGCCGCTCCCAATACCGACGAGCCGCTCGCCATTCGCGATCGCGCGCTCCTCGAGTTCGCGTACGCGACCGGCGTGCGGGTGTCGGAGCTCATCGCTATCAGGTCCCAGGACATTTCGTTGGTCGACAGAGTGGTGCGCGTGCTGGGGAAGGGCGGTAAGGAGCGGATCATACCGTTCGGGCGCAGCGCCCTCGGCGCGATCTCACTGTATGCGCACGAGGTGCGGCCCACGCTCGACCGCGGCAAGACCCGCGGCTATCTGTTTCTCAACGCGCGCGGCACCCCGCTGTCACGGGTGGGCGCCTGGGGCGTCATCAAGGCCACCGCCCGCCGAGCGGGGTTGGCGAAGCGCGTGACGCCGCACACGCTGCGGCACACGTTCGCCACCCATCTGCTGGAGGGCGGCGCCGATCTCCGGGCCGTGCAGGAAATGCTGGGCCATGCCGATCTCTCGACGACGCAGCTCTACACCCACGTCGATCGGGATTACCTCCGGACCGTCCACAAGAGCTACCACCCCCGGGCCTAGCGGTCGCTTAACGCTCCTCGCTCGCCATTCAAGAACGCGGCGATCGCGCTAGCCTCCACGTCACTCAGACCCAGATCCGGCATGATCTTCGATGCCGGGTTCTTCACTTTCTGAATGACGAATTCCCGCGCCAGATGCCGCCCGCCGAGCTCCGGCCCGACGGTGACCAGTTGGTTAGCGGGCCGGTCGGCGAGGTCGATATTCGAGTGGCAGGTGTTGCACCCCTTGGCAACGAAGAGCATCTGGCCGCGGTCGCGTGCCGCCATCGCAGGGCGTGACGTACCCGCGGCGATCACAGGCTGCGGATAGAGACGCAGCTCGTTGTTCATAAACCCGCTCCTGATCGTGATCCGCACCTCGCCGGCGGCGGGGGAGGGCGGGGCTGGCGCCGTGAACGTGACGGCGTAGGTCCCTTCCGTCGAACGCGGTACCGCCGCGATGACGACTTCACGAGCCCCCGGGCTGTCGATGATCAGTTGCGGCCGCAGGCCACTCAAGAGCGTCCGGCCGTGCTGTCGGACTTCAAACTCGATCGTGTAGTGCTGCCCAGCGACGAAGTATTCCGGTAGGTCTTTGACCGTTACCACCGCCCATCCGCCCATCGCGACGAACCCAGCGATGAGTGCCGCTGCGACTTTCAGCATGAGGTTCTCCTTCGCACCTGTGGGGTATCCTCAAACCGGCCGTTTATAGGATGGCGGCGGGCGTCCCGCGGTTTACTCACCCCCCACCCCACAAGGACCATCTCTATGCTCAAGGGGTTGGTCCTGGTCGAGAAGCGCTGCGTGGGTCGATGAAGTAGAATCCAGCATGCTGTTCGTGCTCGACAACTACGACTCGTTCACCTACAACCTGGTGCAGTACCTCGGCGAGCTGGGGGAGAACCCGGTTGTCTATCGGAACGACGCGCTGAGCGTCGCCGATGTGCAGGCGTTGAAGCCGACCGCCGTCGTGCTGTCGCCGGGACCTAAGACTCCCACCCAGGCCGGGATTCTCGTGCCCCTCGTCCAGGCGCTTGCCGGTCAAGTCCCGATTCTCGGCGTGTGTCTGGGTCATCAGGCCATCGGAGAGGCGTTCGGGGGCAAGATCGTGCGGGCGCCCCGATTGATGCACGGCAAGACATGCCCCATCGTCCATAGCGACGACGAGCTGTTCGACGGCATCCCAAGCCCCTTTACAGCGATGCGCTACCACTCCCTCGTCGTCGATCCCGACTCGCTGCCCCCGGCGCTGGTGGTCACCGCGATGAGCGCGGACCGTCGAGGCACGGGAGATGCGCCGGAGATCATGGCCATGAAGCATCGTGATCATCCGACCTACGGGGTACAGTTCCATCCCGAGTCCATCGGGACGGAGCACGGAAAGCGCATTCTCGAGAATTTCCTCCGCGTCGTCAGGTCTACTGCCGGCCTCGTATGACGTTGGGGAAGAAGGCGGTAGCCCCGGGCTAGACTCCACGGCACAGATTTTGTATCTTCCCCCGTGCCCGTCCTTGGCGTGATTCCTGCACGGCTGGGCTCCAGCCGGCTTCCTCGCAAGCCACTCCTGCCACTGGGTGGCGAACCCCTCATCATCGTCGTCACTCGCCGCATCGCCGATTTCGGCATTTGCGATCGCATCGTCGTCGCCACCGATGCTCGGGAAATCGCGAACGTCGTCGGGGAGGCGGGTTTTGAAGCGGTCATGACGTCGCCCGATCACGCTTCGGGGACCGAGCGAGTCGCGGAAGTCGTTGCCAAGGCACCGTTTAGCAGCTTCAACTTCATTTTGAACGTCCAGGGCGATGAGCCCTTTGTCGCGGCGGCCGCCGTGCGCGGAGCGGTGGCGTGTCTCGAGGGCGGCGATCCGCTCGGCACCGCCGCCGGCTCGCTGGAGCCGGCGCTGGTCAACGACCCGAGCCGAGTCAAAGTGGTCGTCGATGCACGGGGTCGGGCGGTGTACTTCTCACGCGCGCCGATTCCGTTCGACCGCGACGGCAAGGGCGACGTGGTCTACCATCAGCACGTCGGCGTGTACGCCTACACGCGAGAAGCGTTGGAGGCATGGGTTCGGCTGCCGCCCGTTCCTGAAGAGCAGTGGGAAAGGCTGGAGCAGCTGCGGCCGTTGCTGCACGGCATTCCGATGGGTGTGACGCTGTTCGACGGACCGGCGGCGCCAGGGATCGATACGCCGGCTGACCTCAAGTGGGCTGAAGCGGAGATCACCCGACACCTGAGGGAGGTGAGTCCTTGAGCTCGACGAAATACATCTTCGTGACCGGCGGCGTGGTGAGCTCCCTCGGCAAGGGAATCGCTGCGGCGTCGCTGGGCCGGCTGCTCGCCGAACGGGGGCTCAATGTCACGATCCAGAAGTTCGATCCCTACATCAACGTCGATCCCGGTACGATGTCGCCGTTCCAACACGGTGAAGTGTACGTGACCGACGATGGCGCCGAGACCGATCTCGACCTCGGACATTACGAGCGGTTCATCGACCGGTCGCTGTCGCAAGTGAACAACGTGACGACCGGCCGGATCTACCTCTCGGTCATCACGAAGGAACGGCGCGGCGAGTACCTCGGCTCGACGGTGCAGGTGATTCCGCACATCACCGACGAGATCAAGAGCGCGATCCGCCGGCTGGCCCCCGATCACGACGTGGTGATCACCGAAATCGGCGGCACGGTCGGCGACATCGAGTCGCTGCCGTTCCTCGAAGCGATCCGCCAGTTCCGCCAGGAAGTCGGCCGCGACAACACGCTGTTCATCCACCTGACGCTCGTCCCGTTCATCGCCGCGACCGCGGAGCTGAAGACGAAGCCGACCCAGCACTCGGTACGGGAACTGATGCAGATCGGAATCCAGCCTGACATCCTGGTGTGCCGCACCGAGCGGCCGTTGTCCGAGGACCTGAAGCGCAAGATCGCGCAGTTCTGCAACGTGGACTTCGGCTGCGTGGTCGAAAGTCCGGACGTGAAATCGATTTACGAGATCCCTCTCAAGCTCCACGAGCAGGGACTCGACAAGGAAGTCTGCACGCGCCTCCATCTGGACACCAAAGAGCCCGACCTGCGCGGCTGGGCAGTGATGGTGGACAAGATCTTGAGACCGCCGCACCAGGTGCGGATCGCCGTGGTGGGCAAGTACACCGAGCTCGCCGACAGCTACAAGAGCATTCACGAAGCGCTCGTCCACGGCGGCATCGCCAATGAAGCGGGAGTCGCGATCCAATGGATCGCGTCCGACCGCTTCACCGATCAGGAAACGGCGGGCAAGCTGCTCGGGGGCTACGACGGGCTCCTGGTGCCCGGCGGCTTCGGGGTGCGGGGGGTCGAGGGGATGCTCGAGGCGATTCGCTGGTCGCGCGAGCACAAGCTGCCGTTCTTCGGTATCTGCCTCGGCCTGCAGACCGCCATCATCGAGTTCGCCCGAAACGTCTGCAAGATTCCCGATACCAACTCGAGCGAGTTCGCCCCGGAGTGCGAGAATCCCGTGATCGCGTTGATGCGCTCGCAGGAAGGGATTCAGGAGATGGGCGGCACGATGCGGCTGGGCGCCTATCCCTGTCGGCTGCGCCCCGGCTCGCACGTGGCGCAGGCGTATAACGCGACGGAAGTGAGCGAACGCCATCGCCATCGCTACGAGGTCTCGAACGCGTATCGCGACGTGCTCGCGGAGTACGGCATGCGCTGCTCGGGGTTGTCGCCGGACGGCTCGCTCGTCGAGATGATCGAGCTGCCGCCCCCCAGTCATCCGTGGTTCATCGGCTGCCAATTCCATCCCGAGCTCAAGTCGCGCCCGATGCGCCCGCACCCGCTGTTCGCGGGCTTTGTCGGCGCAGCGCTCGCCCGTCGCAAGCTCCAGCCGCGCGCCGAGCCGTCGCGCCAGCTGGCCGAGCTCACCGACTGATATGTCCCAGCGGTTCGCGGCGGAGAGCAACCCGTTTCTCATCGCGGGTCCGTGTGTCGTCGAATCCGACGACCTGAACGTTCGGATCGGCGAGGCGTTGGCTGAGCTGGCGGTCAAGCTCGGTATCGGCGTCATCTACAAGGCCTCGTACGACAAAGCCAACCGCTCCCGCTTGAACGCACCGCGCGGCCCTGGACTCGAATCGGGTCTCCGCGCGCTCGAGAAGGTGCGCAGTGCGACCGGTCTTCCGATTCTGACTGACGTCCACGAGCCGGGGCACGTCCCGCTCGCCGCGCGCGTCGCCGATGTCCTGCAGATCCCCGCTTTCCTGTGCCGGCAAACCGATTTGCTCGTCGCGGCGGGGAAGGCCGGCCGCCCCGTGAACATCAAGAAGGGCCAGTGGATGGCGCCCGAAGAGATGCGCGGCGCCGTCGAGAAGGTGCGCGCCGGCGGAGCGCCGGAAGTCGCCGTGACCGAGCGCGGTACGTTCTTTGGCTACGGCGACCTGGTGGTGGATATGCGCAGTTTCCCGCGACTGCGCGCCGCCTGTAACGCTCCCGTGATTTTCGACGCCACCCACTCGGTTCAGCAGCCGGGGCAGGGAAGCGCCGGCTCCAGCGGGGGCGAGCGCGGCTACATTCCGCCCTTGCTGTACGCTGCTGCCGCCGCCGGCGCCGACGGCTTCTTCCTCGAAACCCACCCCGATCCGGCCCGCGCGCCGTCCGACGGACCGAACATGGTACCGCTCGACCAGCTCACCGGGATCGTGGGCCTAGCGGTGGACGTTTGGCATCGTGTCCGGGGGGGGGAGACCGTCCGTGCATAAGCCGGTGCGTGCTTCGACGCCTCAGACTGGGGGGGGGGCGAAGCAGCTCGTCGATCGCGGCAAGCGCGTCCTCGCGCTCGAGGCCGCCGCCGTCCAGCGCCTCGCCGATACGCTCGGCCCGGCGTTCGCCCGCGCCATCGAGATTCTCGCCGCCGCCAAGGGTCGAGTCATCGTCTCGGGCGTCGGCAAGTCGGGATTGATCGCCCGCAAGATCGCCGCGACGTTCACGTCCACCGGCACGCCGGCGATGTTCCTGCATCCCGTGGACTCGCTGCACGGCGACCTCGGCATCGTCAGCCGGGATGACGTCGGCGTCGTGCTCTCGAAAAGCGGCGCCTCCGACGAGCTGTTCGGCCTGGTCAATCAATTGAAGCGCCTGGGGGTACCGATCATCGCGCTGACCGGGGATGCCGATTCGCCACTGGGACGGCAGGCGACGGTCGTGCTCGATGCGTCGGTCGCGGATGAAGCCTGTCCCGAAACACTCGCCCCCACCGCGAGTACCACCGTCGCGCTGGCGTTAGGCGACGCGCTCGCGGTGACGCTGCTCGAGGTCAAAGGCTTCCGCCGTGAGGATTTTGCGGCCCTGCATCCCGGCGGCGTCCTGGGACGGAAGCTGCTGCTGCGCGTCGCCGATGTGATGCTGAAGGAGGATCTGCCGATCCTGACCCCGGACCGCCCGATGCGGGAGTGCGTCGTGCTGCTCGCCGAGAAGCGCGGCACGGTCGCCGTGGTTGCGGCGCAGGGAAGGGCGACACTCGCGGGCGTGGTCACCGCCGGCGACCTGACACGGCTCATGGAGCGGACGGACAAATTCCTCGATATGCCGGTGGGCGACGTCATGACCAAGACGCCCAAAGCCACGACCGCAGAGCAGCTGGCGAGCGCCGCGGTGAGTCTCATGGAGCGTCACGGGATCATGGCTCTGCCGGTGCTCGATGGTGACCGGAACGTCGTGGGAATCGTGCACCTGCACGATTTGATGAAAGCGGGCGCCGTATGAGATGGAGCCTGCTCCCCGCGCTCTGCTCTCTGCTCCTCGGTGTCGCATGCAAGAGCGGCACTCCGGTGACAGCCACCCAGGCCGTCCTCGACAGCGCGGATCAGGTGCTGCTCGGGATGAGCCATTACGTCACGGAGTCCGGCGTCCTGCGGGCGCGGGTGCGCGCCGATACCGCGTACTTCTTCTCTGGCACCCAGCGCGCCGAGCTGCGCAATGTGCACGTGACCTTCTACGACATAACGGGAAAGCCGACGTCGACACTGACCTCGCGCGAGGGGACGCATCACTGGCGCACCGGCGATATGGAAGCCCGCGGCAACGTCGTCGTCGTCCGCGACAAAGACGGTGCGACGATGAAGACGGGCGTGATGTACTACAACCAGGCGCGCAATGAAGTAAGCTCTGACCAGAGTTTCGTGTGGGACGAGCCTGGTCGTCACGTCGTGGGTGACGGGTTCACGTCCGATCCAGAATTCAAAAAGATCACCGCCAAACGGCCGCACGGCACTGGCGGGCAGTTCATTCTTCCGAATCAATGACTCCGCTGATTGCCGTGGTCTTGCTGCTGCAAGGTGGCCCCGCGACCCCGGATAGTGCGGCCGGGCGCCCCTGCCGTGTCGCGGTCGATTCCATGGGTCACTACGCGGAAATCCCCAACCCCGATGGAACGAAGACACTGCACGGCGGCGGCGGCGTGCTCGCGCACTGCGACGGCACCAACACCACGATCTCCGCGGACAGCTTTGCGCATTACCCCGCGCTGGGCCGACTCGACCTGATCGGGCGAGTCGTCATTCGAGATACCGGGCTCGCACTCGACGCGCGTCTCGCTTCCTACTTCTTGCGCGACGAACGCCTCGAGGCCCACAACAGCGTCGTCGCCGTGAATCGCCGGACCGGTTCCGTTCTGCGCGGCCCCAACCTGAAGTACTGGCGTGCGGCGAAGGGGGTTCGCGATACCGTCGAGATGTACGCCACGCAGCGGCCGACCGTCGAATACCGCCAGACGGCACCGGGCGACTCCGGGTCGCAGGAACCCTACATCATCGTCGCCGATCGTCTCCGCTTCAAAGGCGACGACCGCATGTGGGCGGGCGGCACGGTCACGATCGACCGGAGCGACTTTGCGTCGCGGTCCGATTCCATGATGCTGGACCAGACTGCCGGGTTCGGCGTGCTGATCGGCAAGCCCAGCGTTGAGGGGAAAGGACGCGCGGGCAGCGGCGAGGCCGGCAAGAACTACACGCTCGTAGGGACTCGCATCGATCTCGCCCTCGCGCAACGCGACATCAGAGGGGTCAAGGCGCTGGGCCATGGCAAAGCGACCGGCGCCGACTGGACACTCACCGCGGACACGATCGATCTTCGCATCGCCAACCGGTTGCTGCAGCAGACATTCGCGTGGGGCGACACCACGCGCCCCCATGCGATCTCGGCGCTGTACACGATTCAATCCGACTCGCTCGCGATCGATTCACCGGGTGAGATCCTCACCGAATCCCGGGCG
>DATGVC010000086.1:0-3382 GCA_035300745.1 Gemmatimonadales bacterium
CATCCAGAGCGTGCGCAGCGCGATGTGCACGCCGCTGATGGGCTCGGACCAGAAGGTCCTCGGGATCCTCTACGTCGACAACCTCACGGCGACGCACTCGTTCGCCGACGAGGATCTCGAGTTCCTGATCGCGTTCGGGGGCCTGACGGCGGTCGCCATCGAGAACTCGCAGCTGTCAGACCGGCTGCGCCGCGAAGCGGTCGTGGTCTCGAACTTCCAGCGTTATTTCGCGCCCAACCTCGCCTCACAGATCGCGCAGCAGGAGGGCGAGGTCGCCCTAGGTGGCACGAAGCGGCCGGTCGTCGTGTTCTTCTCGGATATTCGCGGCTTCACGCCGATGTCGGAGACGATGAAACCGGACGAGATCGCGGGACTGCTCACCGATTACTTCACCGAGATGGTCGACATCGTCTTCGAGCATTCCGGCACGCTCGACAAGTTCATGGGCGACGCAATCATGGCGCTGTGGGGCGCCCCGATCGCGCACGCCGATGATGCCGACCGCGCCATGCAGTGCGCGCTCGATCAGCTCGACACGCTGGAGAAGATGAACGCGAAGTGGAAGGAATCGGGCCGCCAGCCGCTCGCCATCGGCATCGGCATCAACTTCGGCGAAGTCTTCGCCGGCAACATCGGGTCGAACCGGCGGCTCGAGTACACCGTGATCGGCGACGCGGTGAACACGGCCAGTCGACTCTGCTCATCGGCCGGCGGCAACGAGATTCTGATCTCGGAGCCGTTCTACAAGGAGCTCAAGAAGCCCCCCAAAGTCGAGGCGCTCGAGCCGATTCAGGTCAAAGGAAAGACGAAGAAGGTCCCGGTCTATCGCGTGAAGCGGTAAGGTCGCCCGAACTTCGCCAGCAGGTCCAACGCCAGCCGCAGCGGCAGCCCCATCACGCCAAAGAAATCGCCCTCCACACGCTCGATCAACGGGGCACCGAGTCCCTGAATCGCGTAGGCGCCCGCCTTATCGAGCGGCTCACCCGTCGCGACGTATTCCTCGAGGCTACGCCGGTCATTGGGCCGGAACGTCACACGCGAGACGTCCAGCGCCTGCTCGAGCCTGCCGTTCTCCGCAACGGCTACAGACGTAAGAACCTCGTGCGTGCGCCCTTGGAGGCGCTCCAGCATGCGCACCGCGTCTTCAGCTGAGACGGGTTTTCCCACTATCTCGTTTTCGATAACTACTGTCGTATCCGCCGCCAAGACGACGTCGTTCGCCGCGAGAGCAACAACCGCTTGAGCCTTGGCGCGCGATAGTCTCGTCACGTACGCGTCGGGCTTCTCGCCCGACAGGACGTGCTCGTCCACGTCAGGGGCGATGACCCGGAACGGAATGCGCAACATTTCGAGGAGCTGTTTCCGGCGCGGCGAGCCGGAGGCGAGAACGATCGGTTTCACTTCTCTAGAATCAACGTCACCGGCCCGTCGTTGACCAGTTCGACCTCCATCATCGCGCCGAACTCACCCGTCTCGACCGGGATCTTGCCCGCGGCCTTTTCTCGCAACAACGTGACGAATTTCTCATACAGGGGAATCGCGAGCGTCGGCGGAGCGGCATCGATAAAGCTGGGCCGCCGGCCCTTGCTCGCATCCCCGTACAATGTGAACTGCGACACGACCAACACGGAACCGCTCACCTCCGTGAGGTCACGGTTCATCTTGCCTTCAGCATCACCGCACACCCGCAAGCCGAGAATCTTGTCGGCCATCCAGTCGAGGGACGCGTCGGTATCCGTTGGTGCAAAGCCGGCGAGCACAAGAAAGCCGGGCCCGATGTTTCCGGTCACCCGGCCTTCCACCCGAACCTCGGCGCGCTTCACCCGCTGGAGGACGACTCTCACTCGACGGTCACGCTCTTGGCGAGATTCCTCGGTTGATCGACGTTACAGCCCCGACGGACTGCGATATAGTAAGCCAGCAATTGCAGGGGCACCACGCTCAGCACGGGTGTGAGTAGATCAAGAGTCTCGGGGATCTCGATCCGGTAATCGGCCAGCTTGTCGAGGGCCGTGTCGCCCTCGGTCACGATCGCAATCACTCGACCGCCGCGGGCTTTCACTTCCTCGATGTTGCTCACCACCTTCTGGTGCACGGCGTCCTTCGGCGCGATAAACACGACCGGCATCAGGTCGTCGATCAGCGCGATCGGGCCGTGCTTCATCTCCGCCGCCGGATAGCCCTCGGCGTGGATGTAGGAGATTTCCTTGAGTTTCAGGGCCCCCTCGAGCGCGACGGGGAAGTTGTAGCCGCGCCCCAGATACAGGACGTTCTGCGCGCGGATCAGGCGATCGGCGAGCTGCTCGACCTGCGGGGCCTTCGTCAGCACGCGGCTGACGAGCTCCGGCAGCTTGGCGAGCGCTCGCACCACTTCCCGTCCCTGCAGGATCGAGAGGGCGCGCAACCGGCCCATTTTCAGCGTCAGCAACGCCAAGGCGACGATCTGGCTGGTGAACGCCTTGGTACTCGCGACGCCGATTTCAGGGCCGGCGTGGAGATAGATGCCGCCGTCCACCTCACGCGCGATGGTGCTGCCGACGACGTTGATCAGTCCCAGCGTCCGGGCGCCGCGCCGCTTCGCTTCCCTGAGCGCCGCCAGCGTATCGGCCGTCTCGCCCGACTGGGAGATCCCGATCACGAGCGTGCGCTCGTCGACGATGGGGTTGCGATAGCGGAATTCCGACGCGTATTCGACTTCCGTCGGGATGCGGGCCAGCTCTTCCATCATGTATTCGCCGATCAGCGCCGAATGCCATGACGTGCCGCACGCCGTGATCACGATGCGCTGGACTTTGAGCAGCTCTTCGTCGCTGATGTTCAAGCCGCCGAAGCGGACCGTGCCTTCTTCCTCGAGGAGACGGCCCCGCAGCGTATTCCGCACGCTTTCCGGCTGCTCCATGATCTCTTTGAGCATGAAGTGCGCGTATCCGCCGCGCTCGATCGTGGCGAGATCCCACTCCACGTGCGTGACTGCCTTCTCCTTCTCGGCAGAGGCAAGATCCATGATGCGGTAGTCGGTCGGTATGACTTCGGCAATCTCGTCGTCATCCAGGTAAACGACCGAGCGCGTGTGCGCGAGCACCGCCGAGGCGTCCGACGCGACGAAGTTCTCGCCGTTCCCGATGGCCACGAGCAGCGGTGATCCGCGGCGCGCTGCGACGATCGTGTCGGGCTCACGGCTCGAGATCACCGCGATGCCGTACGCGCCCTCGACCTGGCGCAGCGCTTCCGCGGTTGCGTCCACGAGTGCCGTGCCCTTGGTGTGCGTCTCCTCGATCAAATGCGACAGCACTTCGGTGTCGGTCTGCGAGCGGAACACGTGCCCGCGCTTGGTGAGCGCCTGGCGCAGTGCTCCCGCGTTTTCGATAATGCCGTTGTGCAC
>DATGVC010000087.1:0-6140 GCA_035300745.1 Gemmatimonadales bacterium
CGAAGAGCCGTTGCTGCGCGATCTCGGCGACAGCAAGTACCGCCCGGCAGTGGCGCGCGGCGCGCACTTCTTCAACGCGCATCCGTATCTCATCGGGCTCGCGATCGGTGCAGCCGCCCGTGCCGAGCACGACGGCGCCGCGCCCGACCAGATCGAGCGGCTACGCGAGGCCCTCTGCGGTCCATTGGGGTCGCTCGGCGATCGTCTCGTCTGGGCGGGTTGGCTCCCATTCCTGTCCGCCTTGACGCTTGCCGCCATCGCGCTCGGTGCCGGTTGGATCGCCGTCGCGGCGTTCCTGATCGTTTACAACATCGGCCATGTGGCATTGCGTTGGTGGGCCCTGAAGGCGGGATGGACGCACGGGGTCCGCGTCAGTGTGGCGTTGCATCATCCCGCGTTGCAAAAGGCGGGTGCGCTGCTCGGCCCGGCGATGGCATTTGCCGTCGGTGCCGCGCTGCCCCTGACCGCGGCTTACCTCGCCGCATCGTTCGATTCCTGGGCTCGCGTGGCGCTCGCCATTGTCGCCGCGCTCAGTTTCCTGGGGATGCGGCTCAAGGGCGATCGCCTCAATGGGCTACGACTCTCGCTCGTCCTCGCCGCTGTGGCGCTGGTCGTGGGGCTGATATGGCCGTGATCGAGCGGGACGCGCGCATCGTGAATCCGCTCGGCATGCATGTCCGGCCGGGGGCGGAGTTCGTCAAAGTGGCGAACAAGTTCACATCGGCGGTCGAGGTGCACAAAGACGGCGCCGTCGTCAACGGCAAGAGCATCCTCGGCATGATGACGCTCGCCGCCGAGTGTGGCTCTTCGATCCGGATCCGCACTGACGGTGAGGACGCGGAGCAGGCGATGGAAGCGCTCCTGGCACTCGTGGCCGCGGGCTTTCATGAGATGCATTTGAAGGCAAAAGAAAAGGAAGACGCGTGACCCCGGGCGACCGCCTGCTGAAAGGCATTGGGGTCTCGCCCGGCATTGCGATGGGCCCGACCGTCACGGTCCGCTGGGCGCTGCCGGAGGTCCCGCATCGCGTCGTCGCCCGCACTCAGGTCGAAAAGGAGGTGCGGCGCCTGCGCGCGGCGCTCAAGGATGTGCGCGGCCAGCTCACAGAGCTCCGTGCCCGTGCCGAGGATCGCGCCGGCGTCGACGAGGCGCGGATCTTCGACGCGCAGGTCCTCATGCTCGAGGACAAGGATTTTATTGGCGGGGTGGCCGAGCTGATCCGGGAGAACCACCTCACCGCCGAGAAGGCGTTCGAGTTCAAGACGCTCGAAGTGCGCGATCTCTGGACTGCGGTTGGCAACCCGCTGCTCAAGGAGCGGCTCGCGGATCTGACGGGTGTCGCGATCCGCGTCATCCAGCATCTCATGCACAAGCGCGGTTCGGCCGATGTGTGGGAAAGTCTTTCGGAGCCGTCGATCCTCGTGGCCCGGGAGCTGTCGCCCGGCCTCACGGTGCAGCTCGACCGAGACCATGTCGTCGGTCTGATCAGCGAAGAGGGAACGCGCACCTCTCACGCGGCGATCTTGGCCCACTCGATCGGAATCCCGGCGATCTTCGGCCTGCGCGGCGCGGTGGCGCGCATCCGTGCGGGCACAAAAGTGATTCTCGATGGCACGCAGGGCACGGTGCTGCTCGATCCGACGCCGGCAGAGATCGAGGAAGCCGAGCGAAGGGATGCGAGCCGGCGCGAGCTGTCAGCGCGTCTCGAGGAGGCCGTCACGCAGCCGGCGGTCACGGTGGACAACGTCCACATTGCCTTGCGCGGCAACGTGGATTTGCCAGAAGAGGTCGCCGCGGCCAAAGCGCACGGTGCCGAAGGTGTGGGGCTGCTTCGGACGGAATTCTTGATCACGGGGCACAGTGAGCTGCCGGACGAAGAGTCCCAAACGAACTATTTCCGTCATGTTGGCGAAGCGTTCCCCGGGCAGCCGGTCGTCATACGGACCTACGACCTCGGCGGCGACAAATTCCCGGCGCCGTTCCGCACTCCTCCAGAGGCGAACCCGTTTCTGGGTTGGCGCGCCATCCGCGTTTGTCTCGACGAGCCGGCAATGTTCCGCACGCAGATCCGTGCGGTGTTACGCGCCGCGGTCACCGCGAATCTTCATCTGATGATTCCGCTCGTAACACGGCTCGACGAGGTCGAGCGAACCCGGGAGATGATGCACGAAGAGGCGGCTCGGCTGGAGAAGCAGGGCGTGTCCGCCGCCAAAACGGTGCCCCTGGGCGTCATGGTCGAGACGCCGGCCGCCGCGGTGCTGGCGGATCGGCTCGTGGAGATCAGCGACTTCCTCAGCGTGGGAACGAACGATCTCACGCAGTACACGCTCGTCGTGGATCGCGGCAACGCGCGCCTGGCAGACCGTTTCACTCCGCACGATCCGAGTGTGTTACGGCTGCTGAAGCTAGTCGCGGAAGCCGCGCGCGCTGCCGGCAAGCCGGCGAGCGTTTGTGGCGAGATGGCATCGGAGCCGCTCTCGGCATTCCTCTTGCTGGGGCTGGGGTACGACACGTTGTCGGTCGCGCCGCCGGCGCTGCCGTTCATCAAGTGGCTCATTCGCCAGGTGACCACGGCGCAGGCGCGCGCCGCGGCCGACGCCGCGCTCGCGGCGCGCTCCGCCGAGCTCGCGCTGGACATCTTGCGATTTGCACTCGCTGAGGCGGTGGATCTTACATTGCTCGATCCCGACGCGCGGTTGCCCGCGGGACGGCGCTCCGGTAGTTTGAAACTATAGGGACCTAAAACATGCCAACTCATCGTCACGTCTTCACTTCCGAGTCGGTCACGGAAGGCCATCCTGACAAAATCGCGGACCAGATCTCCGACGCGATTCTCGATGCGATCCTCGGCGAGGATCCGTCCGCACGGGTCGCCTGTGAAACGCTGGTCACGACCGGAATGGCGGTTGTCGCGGGCGAGATCACGACTTCCACCTACGTCCACATCCCCGACATCGTGCGCGGCACGATCACCTCGATCGGGTATACCGACGCGAACTTCGGCTTCGATGCCCAGACCTGCGCGGTCCTGACCACGATCGACCGCCAGTCCACCGACATCGCGCTCGGCGTGGACAAGGGTGGGGCCGGGGATCAGGGGATGATGTTCGGCTACGCGACCGACGAGACGCCGTCGCTGATGCCGCTGCCGATCGTGCTGGCGCACCGGCTCGCCGAGCGGCTCGCGACGGTGCGCAAGAGCGGCGAGCTCCCCTGGCTGCGGCCTGACGGCAAGACGCAGGTCAGCGTGACGTACGAGGGGTCCAAGCCCATCGGCATCGACACGGTCGTGGTATCGGCGCAACACTCCGACATGATCGATAACACGCAGCTCAGGGCGGGCATCCTGGCCCATGTGATTCGGCCGGTCGTGCGCGAGGCGGGGTTCGAGGTGAGCGAGAAGCATGTGCTCGTCAACCCCACGGGCCGTTTCGTCGTCGGCGGCCCGCAAGGCGATGCGGGGCTCACGGGCCGCAAGATCATCGTCGACAGCTACGGCGGCATGGCGCGGCACGGCGGCGGCGCGTTCAGCGGCAAAGATCCCTCCAAGGTCGATCGCTCCGCGACTTACGCGATGCGCTGGGTGGCGAAGAACATCGTGGCGGCAGGGCTCGCGAACCGCTGTGAGGCCCAGGTTGCCTACGCGATCGGCGTCGCCGAGCCCGTTTCGATCATGGTGGACACCTTCGGAACCGGTACCATCCCCCAGGACGCACTGGAATCGGCGGTCCGTGAGGTCTTCGATCTCACACCCGCGGGCATCATCCAGGCACTCAACCTGCGCAATCCTATCTATCGGCCCACAGCTGCCTACGGCCACTTCGGTCGGGCGCCCGAGCGGCGCAGGCTTGGCGAGCGGGACGTCGAGCTGTTCACCTGGGAGCACGTCGATCGCGTCGAAGAGCTGAAAGTCGCGGCGGAGCGCGCGTCCCGTACATCGCGGAAGGCCAATGTCTGACACGGCGACCAAGACCAAAGCAACGAACGACATCAAGGACATCCGGCTCGCCGATGAAGGGCGGCGGCGAACCGAGTGGGCCGAGCGTTCGATGCCGGTGTTGCGGCAAATCCGCGAGCGGTTTACACGCGAACGGCCGCTCGCGGGGAAGCGGCTCGCCGCCTGCCTGCACGTCACGACGGAGACGGCGAACCTCGCAGTCGCGCTCCAGGCCGGCGGCGCTGACGTTGCGCTGTGCGGGTCGAACCCGCTGTCCACGCAGGACGATGTTGCGGCGCATCTCGTAAAGGATCACGGCATCAAGGTCTTTGCGATCAAGGGTGAGGACCACGCGACCTATTACGAGCACATTCGCGCCGCGCTCGCGCATCGCGCCGACATCACGATGGACGACGGCGCCGATCTCGTCGGCGCGCTGCACATGATCGCCCTGAATCGCCTCGACGACTTGGCGCCGCCGGTTCGCAAGTGGGTCGAGACACTCTCGGCTGCCGACCGCAAGGCGCTGCTGACGGGCGTGATCGGCTCGACTGAAGAGACGACGACCGGGGTCATCCGCCTGAAGGCGATGGCGAAGGACGGCGTACTGCAGTTCCCCGTCATTGCCGTGAACGACTCGCAGACCAAGCATCTGTTCGACAACCGCTACGGGACCGGCCAGTCCACCCTGGACGGAATCATCCGGGCCACCAACCTCCTGATTGCCGGGAGCACGGTTGTCGTGGCGGGGTATGGCTGGTGCGGTCGCGGATTCGCGATGCGGGCGCGCGGCGCCGGCGCGAACGTGCTGGTGACCGAGATCGACCCGATGAAAGCGCTCGAAGCGCAGATGGACGGCTACCGGGTCGTGACGATGGAAGCAGCGGCGCCGCTGGGCGACTTGTTCGTGACGCTGACCGGCAACGTGGAGGTCATCCGGGTGGAGCACATGCGCGCAATGAAGGACGGTGCCGTGGTGGCGAACTCGGGTCACTTCAACGTGGAAATCGATCTCGAAGGGCTGAAAAAGGTCGCGAGAGGACCGGTGAGGGTGCGGGAGTTCGTCGAGGAGTTTCAGCTGGGGGGCAAGAAGCTCTTCGTGCTCGGCGAAGGCCGCCTGATCAACCTCGCGGCTGCCGAGGGCCACCCCGCCAGCGTGATGGATATGTCGTTCGCCAACCAGGCGCTCGCCGCCGAGTTCGTCGTCAACAACGCGAAGAAATTGTCGAAGGACGTGCACCGCATTCCCGTCGAGCTCGATCAGGAGATTGCGCGCCTCAAGCTGGAGGCCATGGGCGTCGCGATCGACACCCTCACTCCCGCACAGCGCAAGTATCTCGCCTCGTGGGATATGGGGACCTGATGGCCGCCCCGGGGGGAGCCATGCTGCAGGTTCGGGTAGCTCACCTCGGGCTGGATCGCACGACGAACACGCCGGTTGTGATTCTCCAGGAAAACGATGGACAGCGAGTCCTGCCGATCTGGATCGGACCGGCGGAAGCCAGCGCGATCGCGATGGAGTTGGCCGGCGTGAAGTTCTCACGCCCTCTGACGCACGACCTACTCAAGCAGGTGATCGTTGGGCTGGGCGCCGAGCTGCGCAAGGTGATCATCACGCAGGTGAAGGACAACACCTACTTCGCCGAGCTGCACATCTATCGGGGCGATACGATCATTCAGATCGACGCGCGCCCTTCCGATTCGATCGCGCTGGCACTGCGACTCAAGGCCCCAATCTTGACAAGCGAGACGCTGCTCGAGCTCACGTCCGTCGACACCAGTGAAGGCGCCATCCAGCCCGGTGCCGGGGGCAGTCCCCTCGACGCCGACACGCTGAAGTCGTACCTCCAAAACCTCGATCCTGAAGATTTCGGCAAGTTTACGCCGTAGCCTGTTGCTGCTGGTAGGCATCCCCACGGCGCTCTTCTCCCAAGCGGTCAGCGTCAGCGGGCGCGTGCTGCGTGGCGGGCGCGATAGCGTTCCGCTGGCGAACGCCTGGGTGCTCCTCCATCGCTTGGCACGCGAGAGCACCGGTCCCGTGGACTCGGTGCGCAGCGACGCCCGGGGTCGCTATCGCCTGCAGGTGCGCAGTCCCGACAGCACCAGCGGATACGCCGTCAGCGTATGGTACGATAGCATCGCCTACTTCTCGCTCCCGCTGAACGTCACCGGCCGGCCCGCGGTCCACGTCGAAGACCTCGTC
>DATGVC010000088.1:0-11465 GCA_035300745.1 Gemmatimonadales bacterium
GGCGATTGCTGGGAGGCTGAGGCGGCGGAGCCGGAGGCGCCGTCGGTTGAGTTTCAATCGGGAGCGGCTTGGGAGCGACCGGCGTGGGTGCCTGCCCCTGGCCCTCGAGCAGCGGCCGGACCTGCGTGCGCGAGGTCGACATGAACGTGAGCACCAGCGCGAGAAACAGAAAGATCCCTGCGGTCCACCACGTGACCTTGGTCAGCAGCGTGGTCGCTTGACGCCCGCCCATGATCGTTTCGGTGCCGGCGCCGCCACCCATGCTGGCGAGCCCGCCGCCCTGCCCCGCCTGCAACAGCACGGCGGTCGCGAGGATCAGCGAGTCGAGAATCAGGACGCCGACGAGGATTCCGTACATGCGCGGGGCAAGATACCTAGGCGACGGCGGTGCGCACAAGCTGCGCCCAGCCACGTGGATCGAGCGACGCTCCGCCGACGAGCACACCGTCCAGCTCCGACTCTGCCAGCAGCTCAGCCGCATTTTTCAGGTTCACGCTGCCGCCATAGAGAATGAGAAACGGCGCGACGGTGGCAGCATTGTCCTTCAGCCAGCCACGAATTGTGCGGTGCACTTCGGCGGCGTCCTGTGGCGTCGCGTTGCGTCCTGTGCCGATTGCCCAAACGGGCTCGTACGCGATCGTCACGCGACCCTTGCCAGAGTGTCCGGCGAATGCCGCCTTGAGCTGGCGGGTAACGACCGCCAGCGTCTCGCCCGCCTCGCGCTGCGCCAATGTCTCACCGACGCACAGGAGGGGTTGCAGATCGGCGGCCAGCGCTGCGGCGAGCTTTTTGCCCGTCTGCTCGTCGGTTTCCCCAAACACGTGCCGACGCTCGGAATGGCCGATCAGTGTCATGCGAGCGCCGGCCTGCGCGGCGAGGGGTCCCGAGATGGCGCCGGTAAACGCGCCCTTCGCTTCCCAGTAGATGTCCTGCGCACCGACCAGGACATTCCTGTGCCCGGTGATATTCTGCGCGACCGCCTCGAGAGAAACAGCGGGTGGGAAAAACCACACCGCCCGCTCGTGGGGAACCTCGCCCGCCGAAAAGAACGCGCGCAGGTACTCCCGCGCTTGGGGGGGCCCCACATTCATCTTCCAGTTCGCGGCGAAAACCAGGCTTCTCACGCGTCCTCCAGCGCCGCCACACCGGGCAACTCCTTCCCCTCCAAAAACTCGAGCGACGCGCCGCCACCAGTCGAGACGTGAGTGAGCTGATCCTCCATCCTCGCGACCGCCGCGACCGAGTCCCCGCCCCCAACCACAGTCACTGCCCCCTTCTTTCCCGCCTCGACCAGCGCGGCCGCGATCGCGCGCGTTCCCGCATCGAACGGCGGCGTCTCGAAGACGCCCATCGGCCCGTTCCAGAAGATCGTCTTGGCGCGCAGCAGCCGGGCCCGGAAATCGTGCTGCGTCGCCGCGTCGATATCGTAGACCGCCCATCCCTTGGGGATCGCGCCGGCGGCGACGGATCGATTCTCGCTCGCCCGCTCCAGCGATGGGGCGATCACCGCGCCGCGCGGCAGAATCAGCTTCGTGCCGCTGGTCGCGAGCAACTCCTTCGCGAGTGCAATGCGATCGGGCTCGACGAGCGACGCGCCGACCTCGAGCCCCATGGCGGCGAAGAAGGTGCACGCCATCGCGCCGCCGATGAGCAGCTCGTCCACGCGAGGCAGCAGCGAGCGGATGACGTCGATCTTCCCCGAGATCTTGGCGCCGCCGAGCACGGCGACGAAGGGATGCTTGGGGTCCGTGAGCAGCGTGCCCAGATACTGCAGCTCCTTCTCCATCAAGAACCCGGCGACGGCCGGCTTGAGGAGATGCGCGACCGCCTCGGTGGACGCGTGCGCGCGATGCGCCGAGCCGAATGCGTCATTCACGTAGAGATCGCCGAGTGCCGCCAATGTCTTGGCCAGGTCGGGGTCGTTTTTCTCTTCGCCGGGCCAGAAGCGGGTGTTCTCGACCAGGGCGACGCCACCGCGGGGCAGCCGTCGCGTCGCGGCGACGCCCGTCGCCGGATCGGCGATGAACTCGACCGGCGCGCCGAGCAGCTTCTCCAGGTCGCGGACGACTTGCTGCAGCGAATACTTCGGGTCAGGACCGCCCTTCGGCCTGCCGAGGTGCGAGAGCAGCACGACGCGCGCGCCCTTGTCGCGGAGATACTGGATCGTCGGGAGCGAGGCGCGCAGCCGCGTGTCGTCGGCGACCTGGCCGTTCTTTAGCGGGACGTTGAAGTCGACCCGCACCAGCGCGCGTTTGCCGTCCAGCGCCTGCGGGGGCAGATCCCGCAGGCTGCGTTTCTTCAACGGCGGCGTCCGATGTAGGCGAGGAGGTCCACGCAGCGCGCGGAGTATCCCATCTCGTTGTCGTACCACGACGAGACGTGCACCAGCGTGCCGTCGATCACCGCGGTCGACATCGCGTCCACGACGCTGGAGTACAGACTGCCGATGTAGTCCACGGAAACGAGCGGCTCGTCGCTTACCTCGAGGATGCCCTTCAGCTTCCCGGCCGCGGCCTGCTTGAACGCCGCATTCACCGCGTCCACCGTCGTCGGCCGCTCGACTTCGGCGGTGAGATCGACGATCGACACGTCCGGTGTGGGCACGCGCAGCGAGATGCCGTCGATCTTGCCCTTCACCTCGGGGAGCACCAGGCCGGTCGCCTTGGCGGCGCCGGTCGTCGTGGGAATGATGCTCAACGCGGCGGCCCGCGCGCGCCGCAGATCCTTGTGCGGCAGGTCGAGGATCTGCTGGTCGTTCGTGTAACTGTGCACCGTGGTCATGAAGCCGTGTTTGAAGCCGAAGCTGTCCATCACGACTTTCACCACGGGAACCAGGCAGTTCGTGGTGCAGGACGCGTTGGAGATGATGCTGTGCGTGGCAGGATCGTATTTCTCGTGATTGACGCCCATCACGATCGTGATGTCTTCGCCTTTGGCCGGCGCGGAGATCACAACCTTCTTCGCTCCTGCGGTCAGGTGCTTGGACGCGCTCTCTTTATCGGTGAACCGTCCCGTGCTCTCGAGCACCAGCTCGACGCCGAGGTCCTTCCAGGGAAGCTTCTCGGGCTCTTTGAGGGCGGACACCTTGATTGGCTTGCCGTTGACGACCAGCGCGTCGCCCTTTCCTTCGACGGTGCCGGGAAATCGCCCATGGACCGAGTCGTATTTCAAGAGGTGCGCCAGTGTCTTCGTGTCGGTGATGTCGTTGACCCCGACGAACTCGATCTCGGTTTGCTTGGCCATCGTGGCCGCCCGGAGGACATTCCGCCCGATGCGGCCGAACCCATTGATCCCTACCCGAACCGCCATGACTCTCCCCTTAGGTGAAGTCTGGAACTGCCGCGCGGGCGAATGTGATCCCGTACATCGTCTTCGCGCCCGCTTGCTCTAGCGCTCTGGCTGCTTCGGCCAGTGTTGCGCCCGTCGTGAACACGTCATCGACAAGTATCAAAACTGACGAGGCTCGAGGTTTTGCGACCGCAAACGCACCTGCGACATTCGCTAGCCGAGTCTCCGGTGTCAACGCCGTTTGCGTTGGCGTCTCCCGCGTGCGGACGAGCACGTCAAGAAGGACCGGAATCCGCCACTGTCGTGCCAGCGCGCGTGCCAGCATTTCACTTTGGTTGTAGCCGCGCTCGCGCGCGCGCTTCGCGGCGAGCGGGATTGGGACCAGCCCCGACGGTCCGTCGGTCGACGGCCGCAATGGCGACATCGCTGATGCCAAGTCGTCGGCGATGCGCGGCAACCCGCCATACTTCAGGGCGTGCACGGCCGGGCGCGCGCCTTCATCGAGCCAGATCGCCGATCGCACCGACGTGAGCGCAGCCGGCCAGTCGGCACACAACCGGCAGGCGCCGAAATGGGGCTCAGGCTGTCCGCAGCGCTCGCACCAGGGCGACCGCACCGCTCTCCACCGCTGCCGGCACAGCGGACAGACGATTCTCCCCGCATCGCGTTGGCTCAAAAGCGCGTGACACAGCAGGCATTCCGCTGGAAGGAGAAGCTGCTCGACCGCAGCGCTAAACACGCAGCGCGCGGTGCACCGCGGCGCGCATAACCTCTGTCGGCGCCGCCGTGCCGGGGAAAAACCGTTCGAACGCGGCAGCGCCCTGCTGCACGAGCATCTCGCGACCGTCGGTGGCCTCGATCCCCCGTTCGCGCAGGGCGTGAATCCACCGCGTTTCACCCGGCGCGTACACGAGGTCCAGGGCGCGTTGCACGCCGGGGATGTGGTTGACGTCCACGGGGAGTGGATCGTGTCCCGCCAGCCCCAGCGGCGTGGCGTTGATCGCGACGTCGACCTCGATGGGACCGTCGGCGACACGCGTCGGAACGCCAATGCCGGTCGCCCACGCGGCGAACGCCTTCGCCCGTGAGCCGTTGCGTGAGCGCACGAACAGCGTGGCGCCGCGGTCGGCCGCGGTCACCGCGGTCGCGCGTGCCGACCCACCGGTTCCAACCACAAGCCACCGTTCCCCTTTGTGAGGCGCTCCGATTTTATCCAACGCCGCCGCAACGCCGAACACATCGGTATTGTCGCCGATGAGCTCGCCGTCTTCAGTCCAGAACGTATTGCACGCCCCGACGCGGGCGCAGACACCCGTTTTCCGCGCGATGGATCCTTCGACGGCTTCCTTGTGGGGTACGGTGACGTTTCCCGCACCGCCGATGGCGGCCTGCATCGCGAGCACCGTGGGCAGCGACTCCGCCGACACTCGCAGCGCCACGTAGACGGCATCGAGGCCGAGGGCTCGACACGCGGCGTTGTGCATCGCGGGGGAGAGAGAATGGGCCACCGGGTCACCGATGACCGTGAGCAGACGTGTCTTAGCGCTTATCTCCACTCTTGCTCTCAGCGGCGAGTCGATCTGCCACCGCGGCCGCGAGGGCCTCGAGCTCCTGGCAGGTGTCGCGATACACCCCGAGATCGCCGCCAAAGGGATCGCTCACTTCGTCGCCGCCCTTGCCCGCATACTCGCCCAGCACGAAGACCCGACCCTCACCACCCAGCTCGTCCACGCGCGCGCGATGATGGCGTGCCATCGTGAGGATCAAGTCGGCGCGCTCGACCAGCTCACGCGTCAGGAGCCGCGCGCGATGTCCCGAGAGATCGAGACCCCGCTCGAGGCCGACGAGGTAAGCGCCTTCGGATGCGGGCGCGCCGTCCCACGCACCCGTTCCCGCCGACGTCACGGTCATTGCGAGGCCGCGCTCCTTGAGGGCGCGCTCGAGCAGCGACGCGGCCAGCGGGCTGCGGCAGATGTTACCAGTGCAGACGAACAGGACGTGCTGGATCATGGTGCGAGTCGACCGACGGCGCGCCGCAGCTCGTGGAGGCTGAGCGTTCCCTCGCGCACGATCTGCGCCCGCGGTCGCGTGCAATCAACCACCGTCGAAGGTGGCCGGTTCCCCAGCACACCGCCGTCGAGCACGAGCAATTGACCGGATTCTACCGCGGGCGCGAAGTCGCGGGCGATGGCGGCCGCGCCGGCACCGGGCGGCTGACCGGGGAGATTGGCCGACGTGGAGGTCAACGGCGCGCCCAGCGCCGCGACGAGTTCAGCGATCGCCTGATGCGACGTCCAGCGCACCGCAATGCCGCCATCGGGGCCACGCAACAGATCGGGAAGCCGGCCGGACCCGCCAGGAAGGACAAGCGTGAGCGGCCCGGGCCAAAATGCGCGCGCCAACGCATCGGCGGACGCATTGAACGCCAGCCCCTGCGCCTCAGCCATTGCCCGATCGCTGATCAATAACAGGAACGGCTTGCGCGCGGAGCGGCCCTTCAGTGCCGCGAGCGCCGCGACGTCCGCTTGCAGCACCCGCGATCCGACGCCGTACACGGTCTCCGTCGGATACGCGAGCAAGCCTCCTTTTCCCAAATGCTTCACCACCTGCGGGATTGCAGCGGCAATCTCGGAATCCGCCTGAAACGGGACGGGAATCACCGCAGCTCACGAGCAAGAGCCTCGGCGATCCGGAAGTCGTCGGCTGTGGTGATCTTGAAGTTGTACGGCGAATCGGGAATCAGCTCCACCGGAAATCCGGCCCGCTCGCAGACCTCCGCGTCGTCACCGGGCGCTCCGCCGTTCGCCGGTGCACCGAGCTGCGCGTATGCGTCGTGCAACATCTGCCGTGGGAAGCCCTGCGGTGTCTGCGCGCGCCAGATCCGCTCGCGGTCCACGGTACGGGTGATGCGCGGGGTCGGGCGAGGGGGACCCTGGCCGATTTCCTTGAGCGTGTCGGACGTCGGGACCGCCGCGACGGCGCCGACGCCCGCGCGGGCGCGTGCGATCACCGCGTCGATGGTCCCACGGCTTACGAACGGCCGCGCGGCATCATGCACCAGAATGATCGTGGCGTCCTCGGACAACGCCTCGAGTCCCGCGCGGACCGAATCGACACGCTGCGCACCACCCGGCACGAAACCCAGCCGCTCGCCGCGCAACTTGCCGAGCCACTCGGGTGGCCGCTCGGCGTATCCTGGTGGCAGCGCCACGACGACCTGAAGCACTTCCGGATGACCCGTGAATGGACGCAATGCGCGCAGCAGCATCGGGACGCCAACGATGGGTCGGAACTGCTTCGGCTCACCCGGCCCGGCGCGCACGCCCGCCCCCGCCGCCACGACCACGACCCCGACGTCAGGCTGCGAGACGACGGGTGAGCTCACTGATTCCCTCCAGCCCGATGACCTCGAGGTCGCCAGCGGCTCCTCGAGACCGGGCGGACAAGAACACGCGGCGAAAACCCTGCCGCGCCGCTTCGGCGAGGCGGCGCTCGACGCCGGCGACTGGACGGATTTCGCCGCCGAGGCCGACTTCACCCAGGAAGAGCGCGTCGGCCGGCACCGGACGGTCGTGGACGGTCGAGACCAGTGCGGCGAGGACGGCGAGGTCGGTGGAGGGCTCGATCAGGCGCACCCCGCCGGTCACGTTGACGAAGACGTCCAGATTCCCGAACGGGAGACCGCCTCGCCGCTCGAGCACCGCCAGGAGCAGCGCGAGGCGGCGGTGATCGAGGCCGGTCGCCACCCGCTGCGGCGTGCCGAATCCCGCTTTCGAGGCGAGCGCCTGGATTTCGACGAGCATCGGGCGCGTCCCTTCCATCAGCGCAGTGACGGCCGAGCCGGATGCGCCGGTGGTGCGGCCGGCGAGGAATGCCGCCGCGGGGTTCGCGACGGGCTCGAGACCAGCTCCGGTCATCTGGAACACGCCGATCTCGTCCACCGACCCGAATCGGTTCTTCACCGCGCGCAGTATACGGTGGTCGAGCGTGGCCTCGCCCTCGAAGTACAGCACCGTATCCACGATGTGCTCGAGGGTCTTCGGTCCGGCGATCCCGCCGCCTTTGGTCACGTGCCCGACGAGTACGACCGCGGGTCCTGATTCCTTGGCGAAGCGCATCAGCCGCGCGGCGCACTCGCGCACCTGGCCGACGTTGCCGGGCGCGCCTTCGAGCGCTTCGGTATACGTGGTCTGCACCGAGTCGAGCAGCACGACGCTCGATTTCAGCTGCGCGGCGTGATGGAGAATCGCTTCGAGGCGCGTCTCACCCAGCACGTGAATGCCGCCGGCGTCTTCCCGCAGGCGATCGGCGCGCAGCCGCAGCTGGTCTGGGGACTCCTCGCCTGAGACGTAGAGCGTCGAGACGCCCTGGCTTTCGAGCCGCGCCGCGCACTGCATCAACAGGGTGGACTTGCCGATGCCCGGCTCCCCGCCGACGAGCACGACTGAGCCGGGAACGATCCCTCCGCCGAGGACGAAGTCGAACTCGGCGAGGCCGGTGCGCCAGCGCTGCAACTTCGTACTGCCAATGTCGGACAGTCGGACTGTCTGACTGTCGGACGAGACAGTCCGACGGTCCGACCGTGCGACCGTCCGACGGATCGGTTCCTCGACCAGCGAATTCCACGCTCCGCACGCATCACACCGGCCGCCCCACTTCGGCTGGTCGGCGCCACATTCGGTGCAGCGGAAAACCGACTTGCCCTTAGACACGTCCAGCCTCGACCGGGGGGGGAGCCTCGCGCGCGGTGTAGTTGTCGAAGCGCGTGTACTCTTTCTTGAAGTGCAGCTTCACGGTCCCCGTCGGGCCGTTGCGTTGCTTGCCGACGATCACCTCGGCGATGCCTTCGATGCTTTCGTTCGTCTTGGGATCGACCGGGCCGTCGTAGAACTCCTGCCGGTAGATGAAGCAGACGACGTCGGCGTCCTGCTCGATTGCCCCCGACTCACGGAGATCCGACAGCTGCGGCCGCCGGTGCTCACCGCCGCGCTGTTCCGGCGCGCGTGAGAGCTGAGAGATGGCGACGACCGGAACATCGAGCTCCTTGGCGAGTGCCTTGAGCGATCGCGAGATGTAGGAGATCTCCTGCTGGCGATTCTCGACGTCGCCGGGCCCCTGCATCAGCTGCAAATAGTCCACGATCACGAGGGCAATGTCGTGCTCGGCCTTCAACCGGCGTGCTTTCGACCGCATCGCCAGCGGCGTCAGGGAGGCGGAATCGTCAATCCAGATCGGGGCGGTGCCCAGCAATCCGGCGGCCCGCGCCAGCTTGGGATAGTCGTCATCGCGCAGCTGCCCGCGCCGCAGGCGCTGCGCGTCGACCAGACCCTCGGAGCAGAGCAGCCGCTGCACCAACGCGTCCTTGGACATTTCGATCGAGAAGAACGCGACCCTGGTGTTGTGCTCGATCGCCGCGTGCTGCACGATGTTGAGCGCGAGCGCCGTCTTGCCCATCGATGGACGGGCAGCCAGGATCACGAGATCGGCGCGCTGAAAGCCGGCCGTCAGACGATCGAGATCGACGAACCCACTCGGGACGCCGGTGACCGAGCCCGAGCCCGATTGGAGCTGCTCGATCCGCTCCATCGTCGGCCAGATCAGCTCTTTGATTCGAATGAACTCTTCGGCGCGGCGGAACTGCGCGACCTGAAACACCCGGTGCTCGGCATTGTCGAGCACCTCGCCCGCGGTGCCGTGTCCCTCGTAGACATCCTGGATGATGCCGGTCGCCGCCTCGACCAGGCGGCGCAGCACCGCCTTGTCGCGCACGATCTTGGCGTGGTAGTCGACGTTCGCCGCGGTCGGGACCACGTCGATCAGCGCCGCGATGTACTCCATTCCCCCGGCTCGGTCGAGGTCGCCGCGCCGGCTCAGCTCGTCGCGCAGGGTGACGGGATCGATGACATCACCGCGCTCGGTCAGGGACAGCATCGACCGGAACAGCAGGCGATGGCTCTCCTTGTGGAACATCGTGTCGTCCAGGATCTCGGCGGCTTTGAGCGCCGCATCCTGGTCGAGCACCATCGCGCCCAGGACCGCCTGCTCCGCGTCGTTGCTCCACGGAGTCTGGCGGCCGGCGTACTCTCCTGCCCCCGCCCCCGCGGACCGTTCAGTTGTCGAGGAGGCGAGCGGCGATGCGGACGTCATCCCAGGTTGGTCTCTTCCAGTTGGGGTTACGCAGCAATGCGGCCGGGTGATACGTCACGACCACAGGGATGCCACGGAACCGGTGAACATGATTACGTAACGCGCCCAGCGACTGTTTGGTGTTGAGCAGGCTCTGCGCCGCCGTCCCGCCCATGGCCAGAATGACCGTCGGCTTGACCAGCTCTATTTGGCGATAGAGAAACGGCAGACACGCCGCGATCTCGTCATACTGCGGCAGCCGGTTTTCTGGTGGCCGGCATTTCACGACATTGCAGATGAACACCTGATCCCGCGGCAGCTTGATGGCTTCGAGGATTTTCGTCAGGAGCTCGCCCGCCCTCCCCACGAATGGACGGCCCGTTTCGTCTTCGGTGCGCCCCGGTCCTTCGCCGATCACCACCAGCCGCGCCGTTGCCGGACCTTCGCCCGGGACGGTGTTGGTCCGCGCTTCGCACAGCTTGCATTTGCGGCACGCCGCGATGAGGGTCGCGACGTCCTGGAGGTCGGCCGCGCGTTGGATCGGATCGGCGGCGAAGAGATCGGCGCTCGGCGGATCGAACCTGATGCCGGCGGGGGGTAAAGCGTCGGACGGTCGGACGGTCGGACCGTCTGACGGTACCGTGACGGCACGTTCCGGTGCTGGTGGGGGAGTGTTGTCTCTGTCCGACGGTCCGACCGTCAGACGGTCCGACAGAATCACCGAATCCCCACCCAAGAGCCGCTGTTGTTTCAAGTATTCAGCCGCCAGAGCCCGCGCGTCAGTCAAAGCGCTTCTTCCACCACGTCGAGGATTCGTTCGGCCGCATCGCGCTTGGGCAGCAACGGCAAGTCGACTTGCGTACCGTTGCGTCCCAGAATCGTCACGCGATTGGTCGTGACCTCGAATCCGGCGCCGGGCTCAGTGGCGTCATTCAGGATCACGAAATCGAGCGCCTTATTCTGCATCTTGGACCGCGCGTTGGCGAGTCCGTTCCCCGTCTCCAGCGCGAAGCCGACGACCACCATGCGCTTGGGGCGTTTGAGCGTGCCGAGGATGTCCGGTGTCGCTTCGAGCTCGACCGTCAGCGGACCGTTCGCGCGCGGGCGCTTGGTCTCGGAGTGAGTCTTGGGCCGATAATCGGCCGGCGCGGCGCTCATGATCAGGGCGTCGGCGTTCGCGACGAGTCCCTGCAGCGCGCGTTGCATCTCCTCCGTGGTCTCGACGTGCGTCGTGGAAAGACCGGCCGGCGGGGTGAGCTCGGTGGGGCCCGTAACGAGCACGACGTCCGCGCCACGCTCACGTGCGGCTTCCGCGAGCGCGTAGCCCATGCGCCCGCTCGACGGATTGGTAATCACCCGTACCGGATCGAGATGCTCCCGCGTCGGCCCCGCGGTCACCACGACGCGCTTGCCTGACCACTTGCTCTTGCTGTTGTGTCCGAGCAGACGCTCGGCCGCCGCGAGGATCGCTTCCGGCTCGCTCATGCGTCCCGGCCGTTCGCTCGGTCCCTCGGCCAAGGCGCCGATTTCGGGTCCGACGAAATGCCAGCTCCGCTGGGTGAGCGCTGTGATGTTTGCCGTGGTGGCCGGATTCGCATACATCGCGTCGTTCATCGCGGGGGCCGCCAACACCGGCCGATCGGCGCGCGCGAGCAGCAGTGCGGTGAGCACGTCGTCGGCCATCCCCATCGCGGCGCGCGCCAGGATGTTGGCGGTCGCTGGAGCGACGATCACGAGATCCGGATCTTTGGCGAGATCGATGTGCGCGAGCGCACGGCCCCGCTCCCACAACGACGTCAGGACCGGCCGGCCGGTGAGCGCTTCGAACGTCACGGGACGTACGAACTCCGCGGCCGCGGCGGTAAGCACCACGTCCACCGTGGCTCCCGCTTCGGTCAGCCGGCGCGCCAGCGTACAGCTCTTGTAGCAGGCGATTCCGCCCGACACGCCGAGCACGACGTGACGGCCGGTAAACGGCATCAGGCTTCCTGCTGGCGCCGCCGCCGCACCAGGCGGTACTTGAGGCGGCCGCGGACGAGCTCGTCGAACGC
>DATGVC010000089.1:0-8109 GCA_035300745.1 Gemmatimonadales bacterium
GGACTCCCACGCGGCCGAATCGATACTCGATGCCGGCGCCGAAATTGCCGGCGAACTTCGTCCACGTGCTGTCGGAGCCGAGCTGATGGACGCTGATCGCGCCGGCACCGCCGACGACGTAGGGAACGAAGGTGCTGGCACCAGTCGTCACGGGATAACGGAGGACGATGTCACCGTCATAGGCGAACTTGTTGAACTTGCCACGACCCGTAATAGCGCCGGATCGCAGGCTGTCTTGCGCCCAGGTCCCCCCGATCCGGAGCCCGACTCGGGGCAGGATCCAATAATTGGCGTCGAGGGAGCCGGCCCAGCCGAGCCGCCAATCCGCGGTGCCGGCGCTGTTCAAATTCGCGGCACCGGATAGTCCGCCGAATGCGGCCGAGACGGTGAATCGATCGGCGAGGGGATTGCTGTTCTGCGCGTGCAGCGCCGCCGGCGAAACCGCGATGGCGGCGAGCGTGAGGGAAAGGGACAGCGCACGTCTCAACATGTTACCCTCCGAAAAACGGTGATGAGTTGAACGGCTGCGATGAACACCTAGCGGCGTCCCCCCGCGAGTGTCGTGAGACGCTCGTAGTTGAGCCGGAGCAGGTCGATGACGACTTGGATGTCGTCTGCTGTCTGAATGCGCCGAGCCGCCGGTCCCACCAGATCGACAAACACCGGGTGCCGCTCGATCCGGCCCTGCTTGCGCAGCGCGATCCACACGTGACGCGGGAAGCCGAAATGCGCCGCGGCATCGCCGTGCAGGTGGCCGATCTCGCGCCGGCCCACCCGGAACCACAGCTCGCCGCGACTTCCGTCTCCGGTTGTTACGCCGGGCCAGGACGTGACGACGTCGCTGATCTGTTGGCTGGGACTGCGCTGCGTCTTGTCGGACATGACCTGTGCTCCGTCTCGGGACGCCCCGAGAACGTGTGCACAACACACATTGTTCCTGTGCGGTCAGTCGTCCTGGGCGGTGAGTGTCTCGGTGAGGCGGGTGAGCTGCTGCAGCTGCGAGCCGCTGAGCGATTTCGTCAGCCGGCGCGCGGCGGCGGCGATCTCCGGATCGACGCGATTCAGTAAGGCACGTCCCGTTGTGGTGATCGTCGCGACGGAGCAGCGGCGATCTTCAGGGTCCACCCGGCGCTTCGCGAATCCCTGCCCCACCAGACGATCGATCATGCGCGTCATATCTGGAGAGCGGTGCATGCAGCGCGCGGCGACTTCGCCGCGCGCGTAGCCGGTCGGGGGCGCGTCCCTGAGGATGCGCAGCACGCGGTACTGATCCGTGGTGATGCCATGACGCTCACAGATCTCCGCAAACGTCTGCAGCAGATGATCCGCGGCGATCAACACACCGACGGCCGCCTGTTCGGCCGGGCTCACGACTCGTGGCTGTTTCACACGCTGGCGAACGGCCATGCCGCAAAATCTGTTCCCAACACGCATTGTCAAGCCTTCCCGTAACGCTCCTGCAACAAGCCTTCGCCCCGGGAACAATTCTGTGTTCTAAACACGTTCTGCGGGAATCCGGAAATCAGCCGGATCCGGTGTCGGGGGTACTGTCGACACTGCCGTGACATCGCAACGGGTTGTCGAATTCAGCCGCCGTCATCCGACGATCTCTGTGAGTCATCGCCATCTCATCCGCAGTTCTGTCAGGAGGTCGTCGCACATGCGTAGTCGCATTCTCGGAGAGACCGGTCGCGGGTCTGCCATTCTCATTGGCGTCGTGCTCGCCATCGGCGTCGCCCTTGCTGCGTGGAAGACTGCGTCCGCGCGGGCCACCGCGGCCGCCGCCGCACACCAACCCGAACCGATCGAAGCAATCACCACGGCTGTCGCGCGCGAGGAGCAACACCGTGCGACGACCACGTCCATCGGGACCGTCCTGGCCCTGCGGTCGATCACGTTGCGCACCGAGCTGTCCGGCACGGTGCACGAGGTGTCGCTGGTGCCGGGGCGCATCGTGGACTCCGGCACGGTCCTGGTCGCGCTCGACATCTCCGTCGAGACGGCCGACCTCCAGGCGCAGGAAGCGCAAGCCAGTCTCGCGGTGACCAGCCTCGCGCGCCTGGAGCGGCTGCGTCAGCACGGCGCCGTGTCGGAGGAAGAGGTCGATCGGGCGCGCGCCGAGCGTGATATCGCGCAGGCGCAAATCGCTCGCACGCAAGCCATCATCGCTAAGAAGACGATTCGCGCACCGTTTCGCGCGCGCGTCGGCATCGCCGACGTGCATCCCGGCCAGTACCTGAACGACGGCACGCAGCTCACGACGCTCCAGGGCATCGATGGTGCGGCGCACGTGGACTTTGCGGTCGCTCAACAGGTCGCCGCCGGTCTGCGCGCCGGCGAACCAGTGCAGGTGGTGACCACCGCGGACTCGACCCCTATCACCGCGCGGATCGTGGCGGTTGACGCGCGCGTCGATCCGGTCACCCGGACCACGACGGTGCGCGCGACAATTCTTGGCGCCGCGCCGGCGCCGGGGTCGTCGGTCCGCGTCTTCGTTCCGACCGGACCAACGGTCGCAGCCATCGTGATCCCGGTCAGCGCGCTGCGCCGCGGACCGTCCGGCGACCACGTGTTCGTCGTGGCGCCTGATGACCGCGGCACGATCCGCGCACACGAGCGGCCGGTGCATGCCGGTGCCATGCTGGGGGACGCGATCGTGATTCTCGACGGTCTCACGGCCGGTGAGCAGGTCGCCGCGTCAGGCTCCTTCAAACTGCGCGAGGCGGTTCAGGTGGCCGTCCCCGCGCCGAAAGGGGCCCAGTAATGCGGTCGTTTACCGATCTGTTCATTCGACACCCGGTGCTGGCCGCGGTCGTCAACCTCGCGATCGTCCTCGTGGGGTGGCGCGCGCTGAGCAGACTGCCGGTGCAGCAGTATCCGAACATCCAGAGCTCGTCCGTCGTGATCAATACCGTGTACTACGGCGCGAGCGCCGAAGCGGTGCGCGGGTTTCTCACAACGCCGATCGAGCGCTCCGTCTCGGCGATCAGCGGCATTGACTATGTCGAGTCGACCAGCCGCGCGGGTGTCAGCACCGTCACGGTCCATCTCAAGTTGAATCAGAACAGCACCGCGGCCCTGGCGGAGGTGACGGCGCGCTTGCAACAGGTGCGATCCGAGCTTCCGGCGGAGGCCGAGCCACCGCAAGTGGAGGTGCAGCGCGCAGACCGGCCTTACGCATCCTTCTACCTGAGTTTCTCGTCCAAGCAGCGTGACATCCCAGCGATCACCGACTGGCTGTCGCGCACGCTGCAGCCACAGCTCGCGACGATCGCCGGCGTGCAGCGGACGGACATTGTCGGCGGCCGGCCGATCGCGATGCGCGTCTGGATCGATCCCGACCGGCTCGCGGCGCACAACCTGTCGCCGGGCGACGTCTTTGCCGCGCTGCGGCGCAACAACTATCTCGCCGCCGTCGGCCAGACCAAGGGCAACCTGGTGCAGGTCAGCCTGCTGGCGAACACGGACCTCCGTTCGACGAACGAGTTTGAAAACCTGATCGTAACCGATCGTGGTGGAGCGGTCGTGCGCTTGTCGGAAATCGCCCGCGTGGAGCTGGGCGCCGAAGAGCCGGACATGATCGCGAAGTTCAATGGCGAAGAAGCCGTCTACGTGGGCGTCTGGCCGACGATCGGCAGCAACGAAATCGAGGTGTCGCACCGGCTGCACGCCGAGATCGCGCGCATCCAGCCGACGCTTCCGCCCGACATCCAGCTCCGGGTCGCATATGACGGCACGATCTTCATGCAGGACGCGCTCAAAGAGATCACCAAGACCCTGATGGAGACGATCCTCATCGTGGGGATCGTGGTGTTCCTCTTCCTCGGCTCGATTCGAACGGCGCTGGTTCCGCTCGTGGCTATGCCGGTCTCCCTGATCGGCGCCGGCGTCGTCATGATGGCGTTCGGGTTCAGCCTGAATCTCCTGACGATCCTCGCGATCGTGCTCTCAGTCGGTCTCGTCGTCGACGATGCGATCGTCGTTGTCGAGAACGTCGAACGACACGTACGGCTCGGCAAGACGCGGCTGCAGGCCGCGCTCGTCGGCGCCCGCGAGCTCGTCGGTCCGATCATCGCGATGACGATCACGCTGGCCGCCGTCTATACGCCCATCGGGTTCCAGGGCGGCCTGACCGGCTCGCTGTTCCTCGAGTTCGCGATCACGCTCGCCGCCGCGGTCGTCGTGTCGGGTATCGTCGCCGTCACCCTCTCGCCCGTGATGAGCTCGCGGTTCGTGCATCCGCAGGGTGAAGAAGGCCGCCTCACCAAGCTGGTGAATCGGGCATTCGAAGTCGTGCGCAGCACCTACGCCCGGCTGCTCGACGGCGCCCTACAGATGCGTCCCGCGATCGTCGCGGCGGCGATCCTGGTCATGCTCGCGGCGTGGCCGCTCTACACCTACTCCAAGCGCGAGCTCGCGCCCGTCGAGGACCAGAGCCACATCAGCCTGTTCATGGAAGTGCCACCCGACGCCTCGCTCGCGGCCAACAACCGGGCATCGCTCGAGGTGGTCAAGGCGATCACGGCGTTTCCGGAAGCGAAGTTCATGTGGTCGCTGACGGCCTCGTGGGGCGCGTTCGGCGGCATGGTGGCCAAAGACTGGAAAGAGCGCGAGCGCTCGACCGCGCAGCTCTTCCCGGCCGTGTATGGCGCCGTGTCGCAAGTGCCCGGCGTGCGAGTATTCCCGCGCCTCGATCCCCCGTTGCCGACGCCCGGCTCGTACGATGTCGAGCTGGTACTGCAAAGCGATGCGCCGCCTGAGCAGATGCTCGGGACGGCCGGTGCAATCGTGGGCGCCGGGTGGCAGAGCGGCAAGTTCCTCTACGTCGATACCGATTTGAAGATCGATCTGCCCGAGGCACGGGTCGTGATCGATCGCGATCAGGTCGCGGATCTCGGCCTCGATCTCGCGAGTGTCGGGCGCGAGCTCGGCACGGCGCTGGGTGGGGGCTACGTCAATCGGTTCAACTTCTTTGATCGCAGCTACAAGGTCATCCCGCAAATCGGAGAGGCCGAGCGAACGACGGTCGGCCCGCTGCTCGATCTCAAGATCAAGACACCCGGCGGCCAGCTCGTGCCGGTATCCGCATTCACGCACATCGAATCCAGCACCGCACCGCGCACGTTGAACCGCTTCCAGCAGCGCAACGCGGTCCGCGTGTTCGGCGCCGTCAATCCTGGAGTTACCAAGGACGAAGGATTGCGCGTGCTCGAGAATGCGGCCGAGGGGCTTCATGCGCCGGGCCTGACAATCGATCACGCCGGCGAATCGCGGCAGATCCGTCGGGAAGGCGGAGCGCTGACCCTCACGCTCGGTTTCGCGGTGATTCTCATCTATCTCGTGCTCGCGGCCCAGTTCCGGAGCTTCCGCGATCCGCTGATCGTGCTGTTGGGCTCGGTGCCGCTCGCGATCTCAGGCGCGCTGATCTTCAGCTTTCTCAATCTGACGACGCTCAACATCTACTCCCAGGTCGGACTGATCACGCTCGTCGGGCTGATAGCGAAGAACGGAATTCTGATTGTGCAGTTCGCGAATACGCTGCAGCAGCGCGGCCTGGCGAAGATGGCGGCGCTGCGCGAAGCGACGTTGACGCGCCTGCGCCCGGTCCTGATGACGTCCGCCGCGACGGTGTTCGGTCACTTCCCGCTGGTCCTCGTCTCCGGTCCGGGATCGGCCGCGCGCAACAGCATCGGCATGGTCCTCGTCACGGGGATGTCACTCGGTACGATCTTCACGCTGTTCATCGTGCCGGTCTTCTACTCGCTCATCGCCGCGGAGCACAAACCGGAACCGGCATACGAGCCGGTTGGCCAGGAGGTACTGCAGACATGAGACGGAAACTTGGGGGGGGGGCGCTCCTTGCCCTCCTCATCGTCGGCGGCGCCGTGCAGGCTCGCGGCCAGGAGTCGGAGCTCACGCCATCGGTTGCCTTCTGGAAGACGCTGGGCGATACGACGCTCGTACGGCTCGTCGGCGAAGTCGTGAAGTCCAATCACGATGTCGTCGCCGCTCGCGCCCGGCTGCGCGGCGCACGCGCGTCGCGGCTGCAGGCGGCGCTCGACTTCGCGCCGACGGTCACCGCGACCGCCAGCTACACGCGACAGCGGCTCGCCAGTGCCTCATTCCCCGGGAATGTCCCAGCTGCGTTCCCCGACCAGAATGTGTGGGATGCCGGCTTGCAGCTCTCCTGGGAGCTCGACGTCTTCGGTCGCATCCGCAAGACGACGCAGGGCCGTGGTGCCTTGATCGCCGCGGCGGAAGAAAATGTCCAGGATCTTCAGGTGCTGCTCGCCTCCGAGCTGGCCATTGCCTACTTCGACCTGCGCGGTGCTCAGGAGCGTCTTCAGGTGGCGCGCCGGAACGCCGAGAATCAGCAGCACACGCTCGACGTGACGCTGCAGCGGCTCGAAGCAGGTCGCGGCAACGAGTTTGATTCGGAGCGGGCGCGCGCCCAGCTGAACTCGACGCTCGCTGGAATTCCAGCGCTGGAGGCGTCGATCGCCGCCGTCGAGCATCGCATTGGGGTGCTCGTGGGCCGGCCGGCGAGCGGCCTCGAGCAGGCGAGTGCAGAGCCTACCGCGCTCTCGGCGCTTCCCGACTCGATCTTAGTGCCGAACCCCGATGCGGTCGTTCGGCTCCGGCCGGATGTGCGTAGCGCCGAGCGCCAGCTCGCCGCCGGGAATGCGTTCGTCGGCGCTGCGAAGGCGGCGTACCTTCCGCGAATCGCGCTGGGAGGTGGCATGGGGTACGTGGGCAGCTCGTTCGAGGCCTTGGGAAACTCAAACACGCCCCGCTACGCGATCGGGCCGGTAATCTCCTGGCCCGCGCTGAACCTCGGCCGGGTGAAAGCCGGCGTCGACGTCGCGCGCGCGCAGGAGGCGGAAGCGGAGGCGTACTACCGCAAGACTCAGCTTCAGGCGTCCGAGGAGATCGCGACGTCCGTCGTCGCATACAACAAGGCTCGCAGAAGTCTCGACTATCTCGAAGCCGCCGCGCGGGCCAGCGAACGCGCCGCGGCGCTGGCACGGCTGCGCTTCAATGAGGGCGCGACCGATTTCCTGCAGGTGCTGGACGCCGAGCGCACGATGCTCGAGGCGCAGGATCGGCTGGCCACCGGACGCACGGCGGCGACCACGGGGTTGGCGGCGCTCTATCGCGCATTAGGGGGATCGCTCCCTGAACGCTAGCGAGCGACTTTCGCCACCGTATCCCAGGTGCGGGTCGTGAGATCTTTGCCGAACGTCTTTTCGATCAGCGTCATGAACACCGGACCTTTCGGAGTCGGCAAGTAGGCGCTGAAGATTTCGCGGCCTTTCATTGTCAGGATACGAGCGCCGTGCAGCTCGACGGGCAACGCGATCTTCGCTTTGGGCCGGCCTCGAAGGAATGTGACGATCCGTTTTGCCTTCGGACCGAGCTTGAAACGTCTGTAGGGATTGGACGCCAGCACCTTCCGCAACTGTTCTATCGGTCGCACGATCGTGACGAACGCGTGACCGAGTCGCTCCTGCATGGCGGCCTCAGCCTTTTGCTGCAGCGCCTGTTCCGATGTGTTACGCGCGGTGAACACCACGTTGCCACTCGAGAGCAGCGTTTTCACGTCGGTGAACCCGGCCGCCTCGAATGCGGCTTTGAGGGCCGGCATCTTGGCGTTCATCGGCATTACGCCCCGGAGAAAAGCCGCATAGCGTGGCATGGCTGAAAGTTAGCGTCTTGTCGAAATCGCCGAACCCCAAACGACTATCTGGTGTCACGGGCATATTTCAGACTCTTCTGGAGGACGCGATGAAATACTTGTGCTTGGTTTACCAGGAAGAAAAGCAGGAGCAGAACGTGCCGCGGAAGCAGATCGAGCAAGCCAAGCAGGATTACTGGGCTTTCACCGAAGACATCAAGAAGAGCGGCCATTACGTGGGGAGCAACGGCCTCAAACATACCGACGCCGCGACCACGGTCCGGGTGCGCAATGGCAAGCTCTCGACCACCGACGGGCCCTTCGCGGAAACGAAGGAACAGCTCGGCGGCTATTTCCTGATCGAGGCCAAGGACTTGAACGACGCCATCCAGGTGGCGGCGCGCATTCCCTCGGCCAAGTGGGGCTCTATCGAG
>DATGVC010000090.1:0-2376 GCA_035300745.1 Gemmatimonadales bacterium
TAGTTTTCAGGCGATGCAGAACGCCGAAATCGCCCGCCTCCTCACCGACGTCGCCGATCTGCTCGAGATCTCCGCGGGCAATCCGTTCAAGGTGCGCGCGTATCGCAACGCCGCACGCACCGTCGCGGATCACCCCGATCCCATTGCCGAGCTCGTCTCAGGCGGGGAATTCGACCTCACCGAGCTACCGGGGATCGGGGGCGGCATCGCCAAAGAGATCACGGCGTTGGTCCAGACGGGCACCCTGCCCCAGCGCCAGCAGCTCGTGGCGACGGTGCCACCGGGATTGCTCGAGCTGCTGCGCATTCCCGGCCTCGGCCCGAAGCGTGTCAAGCTGTTCCATGACAAGTTGAAAGTGAACAGCGTCGCGGATCTCAAGGACGCGCTGGAAAAAGGGAAGATCGCGAAGCTGGGCGGCTTCGGCCCCAAACTCCTCGAGAAGATTCGCGAAGGAGTGACGGGGGCGACGGAGGCCGGCAGCGCAGCACAGGGCCGCATCGTCCTGCACGAGGCCGAGCAGTACGCGCGGGCGATCGTGGAATACCTCAAAGCGGGCGGCGGGATCGACGAAATCGATGTGGCCGGCAGCTTCCGCCGGCGCAAGGAAACCATCGGCGATCTCGATATCGTCGTCAGCTGCGCGCCCTCCAAAGCCCCGGCGGTGATTCAAGGCTTCGGGAAATTCAGGGAGGTCACGCAAGTCGCGTCCCAGGGCGACACACGATCAACCGTGCGGCTCTCCAGCGGGCTCCAGGTGGACCTGCGCGTTGTCGAGCGCGCCTGCTTCGGTGCCGCAATGCAGTACTTCACCGGCTCCCAGGCGCACAACATCGAGCTGCGCAAGATCGCGCAGGCCAAGAAGCTCAAGCTGAACGAGTACGGTGTGTTCCGGGGAGAAAAGTGCGTCTCCGGACGAACCGAGCAAGACGTTTACGAAACGCTCGGTCTCGACTGGATTCCTCCAGAGATGCGCGAGAACCGCGGCGAAATCGCGCTCGCCAAGGAGCATGAGCTTCCGCAGCTCGTGACGCGGGAAGAGATCCGCGGCGACCTGCAGATGCACACCGATGCGAGCGACGGCAAAGCGACGCTGGCGGAAATGGTCGAGGCGGCGCAGGCGCTTGGCTACGCCTACATCGCGATCACCGATCACTCGCCCCGTATGTCCATGGCCGGTCAGACGCCGGCAGAGTTACGCGCGCAGTGGAAGCACATCGACGCGCTCAGCAAACGGGGTCTGCGCGTGTTGAAGAGCGTCGAGATGGACATTTTAG
Organism: Gemmatimonadales bacterium; assembly: GCA_035300745.1. Taxonomy (GTDB): domain Bacteria; phylum Gemmatimonadota; class Gemmatimonadetes; order Gemmatimonadales; family GWC2-71-9; genus 20CM-2-65-7. The sequence goes on from DATGVC010000090.1 coordinate 1,275, forward strand.
AAAGCGGGAAGCTGGATCTTCCTGATGACGTCCTGGCAGAAGCCGATTACGTCGTCGCCACGATTCATTATGGATTGAAGCAAAGCGAAAAACAGCTCACGGACCGGCTGCTTCGCGCGATCGAGAATCCCTGGGTCGACGCCATCGGCCACCCCACCGGTCGCATCCTCCCGAACCGGCCTTCGTACCAACTCGACTTTGACGTCGTCGCGAAAGCAGCCGCGAACGCGAAGTGCCTGCTCGAAATCAATGGCAGTGAACGGCTGGATCTGCCCGACACGCTCGCCGCTGCGGCCAAAGCCCACGGGGTGCGATTCGTGCTGTCGACGGATGCCCACAACACGCGGGAGCTGGGATTCATGCGGTTCGCTGTTGGCGTCGCGCGTCGTGCCTGGCTGACCGCGGCCGACATCCTCAACAGCCGGCCGCTGCCGGAATTTCTGAAAGGATTACGTCGCAGCCGCAATCGTTAGCAGCTCGATCTGGGCGACCGGCTCGAAACTGTAGCGGTGGTGCCGCGTGGGACCGAGCCGGTGAATGGCGTCGAGGTGCTCAGGGGTGGCGTAGCCTTTGTTCGTCTCCCAGAAATAGCCGGGGTGGCGCGCGGCCAGCCGGTCCATGAGGTAATCGCGCAGGACTTTGGCGATCACGGACGCGGCCGCGATCGAGTGGCAACGTGCATCACCATCCACGATCGCTTCGTGCTCGCACCCGAGCTCGGGGCATGGCAGCCCATCGATGAGCACGTGCGCCGGGACGATACCGAGCCGCCGCAGCGCCCGCTCCATCGCGAGGATCGAGGCGCGGCGGATATTGAGCCGGTCGATCTCGTGAACGCTCGCGGCCCCGACCGCGACGGCGACGGCGCGCTCACGAATCCTGACGGCGAACCTCTCGCGCTGCAGCGCCGTGAGCACCTTCGAGTCGTCGAGCCCGCGGATCGGCTTCGCGCCCATCGGAAACACGACGGCCGCGGCGACCACTGGGCCTGCCAGTGGACCGCGGCCGACTTCATCGATTCCGGCGACGATGCTCCGCCCTTCGCACCACAACGCCGCCTCGCGTTTTAGCGACGGGCGGCGGTGCCTCACGTCTGCGTCGG
>DATGVC010000091.1:0-2703 GCA_035300745.1 Gemmatimonadales bacterium
GCTCGCCCTTGGCGTTTCGATCGTGACCGTCATCTACATCGTCACGAGCGCGGTATTTCTCTATCTCGTCCCGCTGGAGCGCGTGACATCCGGCGAGACGTTCGCGGCGCAAGCCGGCGAGCTGTTGTTTGGGCCCGCGGGCGGCCGCGTCTTCGCGTGGATCGTGATCGTCGCGGTGCTCGGCAGCCTGCTCGGGCTCCTCATGGCGCTGCCACGCGTTTACTACGCGATGGCGAGCGACGGTGTGTTTTTCAAAGGGGTCGCCGCCGTCCATCCGCACTTCGGCACGCCTGCTCGCGCCATCGCCATCCAGACGGCGATCGCGTCTCTCTACGTGGCGTTGGGCACGTTCAACCAGATCATCGGTTACTTCGTCTTCGTGACGGTCCTGTTTGTCGGTTTGACAGTGGCGGGACTGTTCCGGATCCGGCGCCGCGCACCTGCCGCGTCATATCGCACCTGGGGTTATCCAGTCACGCCAGTGCTGTTTCTGGTTCTGGTCGCTGTGCTGCTCTTCTTGCTCGCCGGCCACAATCCCGTGCGGGCGGCACTGGGCGTCGGGATCGTCGCCCTCGGCGTGCCCGTGTATCTTCTCGTGTTTCGTCGCCCGTCTATACCGAGTACCCTCCAGCCTGTAGGATCTGATGACCTGGATTCGGACCGTTCCGCTTACCGAAGCGGATGAGAAGCTGCGCCGTGCCGTCGAGGCACAAAAGGCGCTCTATCCACAAGAATATGCGACGCCGGTCCACCCCACCCCCGACGGCACCTCCGGGATCGTGGCGTCGCACAGTCTCATTCCCGACGCGCTGTACCACGCCTTCGCCACGTTCGGCGCGCTCATGGCGCCCGACTTGCCGCTCACGCGCCGCCAGCATGAGATGATCACCACGGTCGTCTCGGTGACCAATCGCTGTCGCTACTGAATAGAATCGCACGCAGAGTTTCTGCGTCGGATCACGCTGGATCAGTCGCTCGTCGCGGCGCTCGAGGACGACTACACTAACGCCCCGATTTCAGAGCAGGAGCGGGTGATGCTGGACTACGTCGCGCAGCTGACGCGCGACGCCACGCGCATCGGACCGGCGCACCACAAGGATCTGCACCGGGTGGGCTTCGACGATCGAGCGATTCTGCAGATCACCTTGATCGCGTCCTGGTTCAACTACATCAATCGCGTAGCCGATGCGCTGGGCGTGGGGCGAGGCTAAGAGGGGCGCGCGGGGTATCAGCACGCGCATTACATTAACCGCCACCGTTCAATTCTGAACACGGAGACTCCATGAAAGCGCTGGGACTTCTCACCCTCGCCCTCTGTTGCATTGCCGCGCCGCTCACGGCGCAGGATACCACTCACGCGCGCCGGCCGGGCCAGCGCCCCCGGGCGGACGACATGACGTCCATGATGCACGAAATGATGGGCCCGATGATGCGCGTCATGGCATATACACCTGAACACCTTCTCGCGCACAAAGACTCCCTGCGGCTCACCAACGATCAAGTCACCAAGCTCACAGCGATCCAGGAATCGGCAAAGGCTGCTCACGATGCAGCTGCCAGCGACATGAAGACGCATATGGGTGCGTTGTCACAGGCGTTCCAGGCCGCGTCCCCCGACACAGCACAGCTCCGCCCGCACTTCGACGAGGCACACCAGGCGATGGGCAAGGCCCACTGGGCAATGCTCGCGGCAGCGGCGCGGTCCCGAGCGCTGCTCACGGACGCGCAGCGCGCGAAGGTCGATGCATGGGTAACCGCGATCGAGCAGCGCGAAGAGCGGCGCCATTCGATGTAACCTTTCACGATTCATTCGGGGCCTCCGATTGCCTCAGGAGGCCCCCCTTCATCCGGCGCGGCCTGGACGCTTACTATTGTTCCACAACCATGACTGATAGACAAACGGCCACGGTCGCCTGCCCGTTTTGCGAGACCCTCAACCGCGTCGACCTCACCCGCCTCGAACAACACCCCCAATGCGGCAAATGCGGCAAGCCGATCCTGCTCGACCGTCCGATCGCGGTCTCCGACGCGAACTTCGCCCAGGTCACGACCGATACGACGGTTCCGGTCGTCGTGGACTTCTACGCGGATTGGTGCGGACCGTGCAAGATCATGGCGCCGCTGCTGGATGAGGTCGCGCGCCGTCGCGCGGGACAGATGCTGGTGGTGAAGCTCGACACCGACCGGAACCCAGTCACCGGGCAGCGGTTCGGGATTCGCGGGATACCGACGCTGATAGCGTTTCGTGGGGGAAAGGAAGTCGGGCGCCGCGTCGGCGCGGTGCCGCCGGCCGAGCTGGAGGATTTTCTAAGCGCGATCTAGTTGCTTCCCCGCGAGCTGACGCAACACGTACTCCAGAATGCCGCCGTGCTTGTAGTACTGTAGCTCCTGCGGCGTATCGATCCGGACTACCACGTTGAACCTCGTTACCTTGCCGTCGTCCGCGGTCGCGGTGACGGTCAGCTCCTTCGGCATCTCGCTCAAGCCGAGAACATCGTAGCGCTCCTTGCCGCTCAGGCCGAGCGTCGTCGTGTTTTGTCCGGGCGTGAATTGCAGGGGCAGAATTCCCATACCGACAAGGTTGGAGCGATGGATGCGCTCGAAGCTCTCCGCGATCACCGCGCGCACGCCGAGCAGCCGTGGCCCCTTGGCGGCCCAATCGCGTGACGATCCCGAGCCGTATTCCTTTCCCGCGAGCACGAC
>DATGVC010000092.1:0-7429 GCA_035300745.1 Gemmatimonadales bacterium
CGCCGCCCGCAGGCGGGGCCGTTCTCGGCGCCGGAGGAGTCGGTCGCCCTCCGGCGGAAGAGGCTCGCTTGCCGGGGTCGGCGCCGTACATCTTGAGATGCTCGGAGAGCATGTCGCGCAGCGACGCACTCTCGCCCGCGATATCGGTGAATTCCTTCAGCGCCGCGAAGGCGTGTTCGATCTTTCCGACCTTCTGCATCCGTTCAGCGTATTCGACGAAGTTGTGCTTCGACTCGGTGATGAAACCCTTGGCGGCGTACAGTTTCGCCAGCTTGAGATACGTCGTCTGCCGCGCCGGTGCGTTGCGCAGCACCTTGTTGCACATCGCGATGGCGTTGTTGTGAAATCCGAGCTCGGCGTACTTGTCCACAGCCTGGTCGTAATAATCCGCTGCCAGGGCCGGGTCCTTCAGTTTGATGTAGAGATCACCGACGCGGTTGTATATGGAGAGATCAGGATTGGTCTCGTCCTGATTGTTGAGAACCTCGAGCCAGATCTCCACGGCCTTCTTTGGTTCCTTGGCCTCGAGACCTTTCGCCTTCTCTTTGAGCTGCTCGAGCTTTGACATATGGAACGACTAAGATATCGGGACCGCCTAGGTGGGACAAGCCGAACCTGCTGTCCAGACGGCGCTTACGACGTCCTTCCCCATCCAGTATGCAACTTCCCGCCAATCATCCGCCGCCACAGTGACGAGGTCCGCGACGCACCCCGCGGCAATCTGGCCACGGTCGCCGGCCAGTCCGAGTGCGGCTGCGGCATTGATCGTCACCGCCGTCACAACTTCCGCGTGACGCAGACCGAGTTGCGAGACGCCGAGGGCCATAACGAGAGGCAGGCTCACGGTTGGCGAGGTGCCCGGATTGAAGTCGGTGGCCAACGCGACAGCCGCCCCGGCGTCAATCAAACGGCGTCCAGGAGCCTGCGATCGCTTGCCGAGAAAGATCATTGTCGCGGGGAGCAGGACCGCGACGGTCGTGCTGGCGGAGAGGGCGCGGATGCCCTGATCCGAGATCGCGGCCAGATGGTCGGCCGACAACGCACCCAGCTCGACCGCCAGCTCGGCGCCGCCTGAACCCTCGAGCTCATCCGCGTGCAGCTTCACCGCGAGGCCGTGCCGGCGAGCCGCCGTGAGGATCTGACGACTTTCCGGCACGGTGAAGACGCCGGGCTCGCAGAAGGCGTCACAACACCGTGCCAGTCTTTCGCGTGCCACGGTCGGAATCATTTCCTCACAAATGAGCTGTACATAATCCGCGCGCCTGTTGCGATACTCGGGCGGGACCTCGTGCGCTCCAAGAAATGTCGGGATCAACGTCGCGGGCAATTGTTCACTCAGCCGCCGAATCACACGGAGCTGCTTCAGCTCGGCTTCGAGCTCCAGGCCGTAACCCGATTTCACCTCGATGGTGGTCGCCCCATGCGCGATGAGCGTCTCGAGACGCGGCCGGCTGAGCGCCTCGAGCTCGGCTTCGGGCCGGCTGCGCACGTCGCGCACCGATTGCAGAATGCCGCCGCCGGCGGCGGCGATCGCTTTATAGTCGACGCCGAGCGCGCGCCGCTCGTGATCGTCGAGCCGAGGCGCGCCAAAGACGCCGTGCGTATGACAATCGATGAAACCTGGGAAGAGGACGCCGCTGATCTCGACAACGCGTAGGGGCACAGCATGCTGCGCCCCTACTTTCGGCGCGTCCTGCCGAGGCCCCACCCACGCGATCCGCTCACCGTCAATCAGTACCGCAGCGTCGGAGAGTACCTCGACGTCCGCCATTTCTCGCCCCCGGCGCGCGCGCGCCGGGCCGCGACACGTCACGACCTGCCGCGCGCCGACCAGCAGCGTTTTCAGTCGAGATCCTGACTCATGGGCAACCGGATGTGATGGCGGCGTGCTGTTTCGATCGCTTCCGGATAGCCGGCGTCCGCGTGACGCGCGACCCCGATCCCGGGATCGTTGGTGAGCACACGCTCGAGCCGCTTCCCGGCGGCCGGCGTCCCGTCGGCGACGATGACCTGACCCGCATGCAGCGAGTTGCCGATACCGACGCCGCCGCCATGGTGGAAGGAAACCCACGATGCGCCGGACGCCGTGTTGAGTAACGCATTGAGAATGGCCCAGTCGGCGATTGCGTCGGAGCCGTCGCGCATCCCTTCCGTTTCTCGGAACGGCGACGCGACCGACCCGGTGTCAAGGTGATCGCGACCGATCACGATCGGAGCAGAGAGCTCGCCGCGTCGCACCAGTTCGTTCAACGCGACACCGAAGCGGGCGCGCTCCCCCTGCCCCAGCCAGCAGATCCGCGCCGGAAGCCCCTGGAAGGCCACGCGCTGTCGTGCCATCGTGATCCAGCGCTGGAGCTGTGCGTTGTCGGGAAACAGCTCCAGCACCAGTTGATCGGTGCGATGCAAATCCTTGGTTTCGCCCGAAAGCGCTACCCAGCGGAACGGGCCCTTCCCCACACAAAACAGCGGCCGGATGTATTCAGACACGAAGCCGGGGATCGCAAACGCGTCCGTCACACCGGCGTCGCGGGCTTCGGTGCGGATGTTGTTCCCATAGTCGAATGCGACCGCGCCGCGCTTTTGCAGATGGAGCATCGCCCGCACGTGCAGCGCGATGCTGTCGCGGGCGCGCTGCACGTAGTCATCGGGAGATTTGCGCCGCAGCTCGGCCGCGTCAGCGGGACTGAAACCGGCGGGGATGTAGCCATTGAGTGGGTCGTGCGCCGACGTCTGATCGGTCACGACGTCGGGCGTAAACCCGCGTCGTACGAGCGCAGGGAGCACCTCCGCGCAATTGCCCACGAGGGCCACCGCGAGCGCCTGGCCGCTTCGCTGGGCGTCCGCGCACCATCCCAGCGCCTCGTCGAGCGACGCGGTCGAACGATCGACGTACCGCGTCTCCAGCCGACGTTGGACGCGGGCGGGGTCCGCCTCGACCGCCAGGCAGATCCCTTCATTCATAGTGGCGGCGAGGGGTTGCGCACCGCCCATGCCACCGAGTCCACCCGTGAGCACGATTCGCCCGCGCAGCGAGCCCTGAAAGTGTCGCGCCGCGACTGCGGCAAACGTCTCGTACGTGCCCTGGAGAATTCCCTGTGTGCCGATGTAGATCCACGATCCCGCCGTCATCTGGCCGTACATGATCAGCCCGCGGCGCTCGAGATCGCGAAACACTTCCCACGTCGCGAAGCGGCCCACGAGATTGGCGTTCGCAATGAGCACGCGCGGGGCATCCGGGTGTGTCGTGAACACGCCGACCGGTTTGCCTGATTGCACGAGCAGTGTCTCGTCGTCTTCCAGCACGCGCAGGGTGTGGCAGATCGCTTCGAACGAGGCCCAATTCCGCGCCGCTTTGCCCGTGCCGCCGTACACGACGAGTTCGTCGGGTCGCTCCGCGACTTCGGGGTCGAGGTTGTTCATCAACATCCGCAGCGCAGCTTCCTGGACCCATCCCTTGCAGGATTTCGCGGTCCCGCGCGGGGCTTTCACGACGCAAATCTTCCTTCGCGGATGCGGGCCGCCACCTTCTCGATGTCGGCGGTGAGTGGCCGGTCCGCCGTCAGCGCGGCCGACTCCTGTCGTACCGCGGCGTACAGGCGCGCCACAGCCTTGGCGGGCCGTAACGGCTTCAGATATTCGAGTCCCTGGGCGCCGGCCAACAGCTCGATCGCCACGATGCGCTCGGCATTGGCGAGGATGCGTCCCGCTTTCCACGCGGCGGTCATTCCCATCGGTACGACATCTTCCTGGTTTCCTTCCGTCGGCACCGACTGCACGCTCGCGGGAGTCGCGAGCACGCGGCAGTCGGCGACGAGCGCGGCGGCGGCGATCTGCGCGGTCATGAAGCCCGATTCGAGACCGGGGTCGTTGGCCAGAAACGCTGGCAGTCCCGACGACAGATCGGGGTTCACCACCCGCTCGAGGCGCCGCTCGGCAAGTCCCGCGAGCGTCGTCAGCGCGATCGCGATCACGTCGAGCGCGAGCGCGATGGGCTGCCCGTGGAAGTTGCCGCCCGAGAGCACGTCGTCGCCGAAGACAAGCGGGTTGTCCGTCGCGGCATTGAGCTCCGTCGTCACCAGCCGTTCGGCGAAGGCGAGCCCCTCGCCGACCGCGCCGAGCACCTGCGGGGTGCAGCGCAGCGAGTATGCGTCCTGCACGCGCGGATCGTTGTCGCGATGCGACTCGCGGATTTCGCTGCCGGCGAGCAAGTCGCGCAGCAGCGCGGCCGATCGCTGTTGCCACGGGTGCGGACGGGCGTCATGGATGCGGGCGTCGAACGGATCGGGCGAGCCACGCACTGCCTCGAGACTCATGGCGGCCGCAGCGTGGGCGCTGCGCCACAGCGTCCAGGCATCGGTCACGAGCAGCGCCGCAAGACCTGTCTGTGCTTGCGTCCCGTTCACGAAGGCCAGTCCCTCCTTGGCCTCGAGCGTGATGGGGTGTGGCACTTTGACATCCCCCTCGCCGATCATCGCCAGGGCAAGATGCGACAGCGGCGCGAGGTCACCGGAGGCACCCACGCTGCCTTGCGACGGCACGGTGGGATGAAGCTCGCGGTTCAACATCTCCACCAGGAGCTCCGGAAGGACGGGCCGCACTCCGCTCGTGCCGCGCACGAGTACGTTCGCCCGCAGCAGCATCATCGCGCGCACGGCATCGCGCGGGAGCGGTTCACCGACACCGGACGCGTGGCTGCGGATGAGATTGAGCTGGAGCTGGCGAGCTTGGTCCGACGGGATGCGCACGTGCGCGAGTCTCCCGAAACCGGTATTGACACCGTAGATCGTTTGACCGCGTGCGGCAGCGGCTTCGACAGCCTCGCGGGATTTCTTTACGGCGGCGAGCGCCTTGGGATCGAGGGCAACCACAGCATTGCGCCGTGCCACGGCCACGACATCAGCAATAGAGAGAGAATGGCCATCCAACGTGACGGACTTCGCCATGGGGACAAAAGCTAAGGCGCCGGAGTGGTTATTGCCCACTCCGGCGTCTAGCTGACCCGGACACCTATCTCGAGCCTGAAACCCCGGTGCCAGTCGCCATTGCGGTCGACTGCCCGGCACGAATAGTCAGCTCAGGGTTGCCCGGATCCGTCTGGAAGCTCCAGTCGAAGATCAGGTAGTCCCGACCGACGTGCGTCATGCGCAGGGCGCCGTAACGCACGGTCGAGCCTTCGACGATCTCGAAGACATAGCCGTATCCCGGAACCGCCTGAATCATGCTCCGCGCGTAGCCAGACGCGGGCGCAAAGTCGATCGACGTCAGATCGGCGACGGGCGACGTGCTGTACAGCCGCATCTGGGTTCCGGCGAACTCCGGCACGAGCCAGAGTGTCGAGTCCTTCGGGTCCTGGTATACCCAGAAGTCGATGCTCGTCAGATTGCCGTTTTGCACCAGCCCCAACTCCGATGCCTGAGCACGGCCATCGCTGTTGAGATCCTGCCAAAACCGGAAGCCCGACTGCGCCTGGTTCTTGTTGTATGCGAACACGAGCGTATTGCGTGCATCGGGACGGGGGGTGTCCTGGCGCAGGGGCGACCAGAGACTCTCGTACCCCTCTCGACTCACGGCAGAGATACCAAAGCACCGCGGGACGCCATTCGTCAGGGCGCTGGCAAGAAACTCCGGCGCGACGGTCGTGCCTTCGAGCAGCCAGTTCGTGCCACAGAGACGAGTGTCGAGACTGTAGCCCGTGCTGTAAATGCGGTACCACTTGAAGCGTGTCGGCGCCGTGATGTAGGAGGTGTCACTCCATTCGAGGTGGATGGCGCCGTTCAAGGAAATAGAAGACAGCCACGCGGGCGGATCGAGCTGCAGCCGCTCGTCCACCGTGATCACGTTGCTGCTGCTGCTTTCCTCACCGTTGGCATTCACCGCAGTCACGTAGTACTGCAGATGGGGGACGCCGTTGTCGTGGAACGTGTTCGAGCTGGTCTCGCCGCGCAGGCCGTACGCGCCGCTGCTCGACGAGCGCGAATAGACGCGATAGCTGGCGAGGTTGGCGTCGGTCACGTCGTCCCAGATGAGCAGAATGCCGAGGGGACGATTGGGATCGCCGCTGGGCTCGAGCTGATACGTCAGGTTGGCCGGCGTGGATGGAGCGCCGCCGCCCGGACCTATGACGGAAGGCTGGCATGCGACAGCGACCAGTAGCACCAAAGACAGGAGCACACGCATAAGAGCCTCAGGACGGGGATCGCCGAACCTGTAAGCAGGCCTCGTGCCTAAAGCGAAGTTGCTGTTTATCAGCGAGTTACAGCAGAGTCACACGGGGCGTTGTCTCCGCCAGAGGACAACGCAGTCACTGCACGAAGGTGTTCTGACTGTAGTCGAACTTGATGTCCGGCTGATCGGTGAGCGTGATGTTGAAGCTGAATGAAAAGTTGCCCGTCGCCGTCTTGTTGAAACTGAAGCTGGCCCGCCAACGCCGCAGATCGCGCTGGAAGGTTAGGGAGTGGTAGGAAAACTGACGCGTCCCCATGTCGTACGAAGTGCTCCAGTTGGCGGTCCAGTTGCGCGTCGGACTGAACGAAAGATTCAGGTTGGTCGTCTGCCGTCCCGCCTGGTGGCGCAGTTCCGGAGTCGTGTCGTTTCGGCTGCGTGAGCTGGACAACGAGATGCCGAGCGTAAACCCCCTGCCTCCGCCGAGTCCGCCGTTGCCGCCCCCTCCCCCGATCCCCCGCGGTCCGTATGGCGTGCGCGTGCTTCCCTGGTAGCGACGAAAGTCATCGGAACCCGTGCCCACACCCGCCGTCGCCGACGTGTCCGGTGCGGGAGGAGCGACGGGCCGCGGGCGGAGCCCGAGCAAGTGACCAAGACCATGCAACGTCGCCGGTGTCACCGTGAATGATGCGGATATCGTCTGCAGGAAAGGTTTGAACTGCGCGGAATCGGTGCCGACCGTCCCCTTCCACAGATCATGGGTAATCGACAGCTGAAAACTCGGGACCAGGTCCGACAAGAAGGTGTTGGTGAGCGTTCCGTTCTGCCAGCCAGTGTGGTGCGGCTGCTTGGCTTGCTCGAAGTTGTAGCCGATCGCACTCGTGCTGATGCTGAGCAACTTGATCTTCCGCGGCTCCTTTTCACTGGCCGTATCGCCCGCTGGAGGCTTCAGTTTGGCTTCGAAGTTCTGCTGTAAGCCAATGCTGATCGTCTGTTGCGGATCGGTGCGGGAGTTGTTCTGGCGGCCGCTCGGATCGATCGCGCGAGCAAATGCTTCCGGTACGCGGACGCCGGGCGCGTACTGATAGCTGATCTGTGGCGACACCGTGTGCCGTATGCGAGACAACGGTCCGACGCCCGGGAAGAAGCCGAAAAACGTGGGTGAGGCGCTCATGCTGAAGGCCAGACGCTTGCCCTGACGAACGAACTGGCCTCCGGTGAACTGGTTGCGGATCATGAAGGGGCCACCGCTCGTCGCATTCGCAAT
>DATGVC010000093.1:0-3244 GCA_035300745.1 Gemmatimonadales bacterium
GACATGCTGGTGCGATCGGGGTCGGTCGACGTGATCGTGATCGATTCGGTCGCGGCGCTGACGCCGAAGGCCGAGATCGAGGGCGAAATGGGCGAGCCGCAGATGGGTCTGCAAGCGCGGCTGATGAGCCAGGCGCTGAGGAAGCTCACCTCCAACATCAAGCGCACCAACACGCTCGTGATCTTCATCAACCAGATTCGCATGAAGATCGGCGTCATGTTCGGCAACCCCGAGACGACCACCGGCGGCAACGCGCTCAAGTTCTACGCGTCGTGCCGCCTCGACATCCGGCGCATCGGCAGCATCAAGCGCGGCGACGAGGTGATCGGCTCCGAGACCCGCGTGAAGGTCGTGAAGAACAAGGTCGCGCCGCCGTTCCGCGAAGCGCTGTTCGATATTCTCTACGGCGAAGGGGTGTCCCTCGAAGGCGAGATCCTGGAGCTCGGCGTCAGTTGCGGCGTGGTCGACAAGTCCGGGGCCTGGTACCAGTACAAGAAGGACCGCATCGGACAGGGCAAGGACAACGCCCGCGACTTCCTGAAGGAAAACCCGGAGCTCGCCGCCGAGATCGAAGGCAAGATCCGCGAGAAGCTCGGCATCAAGAATCCGGAGGCATTGGCCGCCGTCACCGCCGAGGTGTGAAAAAGCAGCCGACGCTGCGCGAGCGGGCCCTGCGGCTGCTCGCGCGGCGCGAGCACAGCTTGGCCGAGCTCCGGCGCAAGCTCGCCGCGCACCTCACGCCCGAGGACGATCTCGAGGCGCTGCTCGAGGACCTGCTGCGGCGCAAGCTCCTGTCGGACGAACGCTACGCGGAGTCGCGCGTCCACTCCCTTTCGCGCAGGTTCGGGGCAGCGCGTATCGCGCACGAATTGCGCGCGAAGGGTCTGGACAAGGGGCTCGCCGATCAGGCGTCGAAGGCCGCACGCGCGACCGAGGTCGAACGCGCGCGCGAGGTCTGGCGCAGAAAATTCCGGCTCGCGCCCAGGACCCGCGAGGAGCGGGCCAAGCAGATGCGCTTTCTCCAGTCGCGCGGGTTTTCCTTCGACGCGATTCGCGCCGTCGTCGTCGGCCCCGGCGAGGATTGAATTCGCCTAGAATCCGATTCGGGGAGGTTTCTCGATGCGAGGCGAACGAGTTCGGGCCGCGGGTGTCGCCACAGTTTCTCTCATCACGATGGTCGCCGTGGCAGCCACGCATCACGTGCAGGCGGCACCCAGGACGCACCGCCTCGAGGTCACGCCCAGCACGGTGGCGTATGGCTACTACTGGTCCGAGGCGCGCCCCGCGCTGCGTATCGAATCAGGTGACATCATCGACGTCGACACGTTGCTGACGAATACGCCCGAAGGGTTGAAACGCGCCGGCGTCGCCGATGAGAAAATTCAGGCGTCGCTCAAGACCGTGGTCGAACAGGTGACGGGCGACCGGCGCGGCCCGGGTGGACATATTCTCACCGGCCCCGTCTACATCGAAGGCGCGGAGCCTGGCGACGTGCTCGAAGTGAACGTGCTGTCGATCGATATGGCGATCGACTATGGCTACAACGGCTGCCGCGGATTTCTTCCGGACAACTGTGATACCACGCAGCCGCAGAAAATCATCGCGCTCGATCGCCGCAAGATGACCGCCGAGTTCCTGCCCGGCATCGTGATTCCACTACGCCCGTTCTTCGGCAGCATGGGTGTGGCACCGCCGCCGCAGGCGGGCCGCGTCAGTAGCAACCCTCCGGGCAAGCACGCCGGCAATCTCGATAATCGCGAGCTCGTGGCCGGCAGTACGCTCTACATTCCGGTATTCGTGCGCGGGGCGCTGTTCGAGATCGGCGATGGGCACGCTGCGCAGGGTGACGGCGAAGTGGATCAAACCGCGATCGAAACATCGCTCCGCGGCCGTCTGCGCCTGACCGTGCGCAGGGACATGAAACTCACGTGGCCGCGCGCGGAGACATCGACCGATTACATCAGCATGGGAATGGACCCGGATCTCACGGTCGCCACGCAGACGGCGATCCAGGAGATGATCGATTTCCTGGTCGCCGAGAAACATCTCACCCGGCATCAGGCGTATCAGCTCGTGAGCCTGGCTGGCAATGTCGCGGTGACACAACTGGTCGACAAGCCGAATCACGGTGTGCACGTGCGATTGCCGAAGAGCATCTTCAGGAGATGAGCGCTAGCCTCATGGATGAACTGCTGAAGTGGCGCGACGAGTTTCCCATCCTCGGACGCACCACTTACATGATCAGCAACTCGCTCGGCGCAATGCCGCGCAGCGTGTACGACAAGGTGCGCGAATACGCCGAGTCATGGGCCACCCGCGGCGTCCGCGCGTGGGAAGAAAGCTGGTGGGACCTCGCCGCTACCGTCGGCGACAAAGTGGCAGCGCTGATTGGCGCGCCGCCAGGCAGCGTCTCGCTGCACCAGAACGTCACTACCACGCAGGCTGTCATCACTTCGTGCTTCGACTTCTCCGGCCCGCGCAACAAAGTGGTGCTGGTGGACCTGGAGTTCCCGTCCATCCTCTATTTTTACCAGGAGCAGCAGGCGCGCGGCGCGCGGATCGAAATTGTCAGGAACGCAGACGGTATCCACATCCCGCCGGAGAAACTGCTCGCCGCGATTGACGAACGCACGCTGCTCGTCCCCATTTCGATGGTGCTGTTCCGCAGCGCGACCATCCTGGACGCGCGCGCCATCATTGAGCGCGCGCACCACGTCGGCGCGCACGTCGTCCTCGACGTGTTCCAGGCAACCGGCACGGTGCCGGTGGACGTTACCGCGCTCCAGACGGATTTTGCCGTCGGCGGCGTGCTGAAGTGGCTCTGCGGCGGCCCGGGTGTTGCGTATCTCTACGTCCGCCCCGACCTGGGCCCGAAGCTCGCCCCGCGCTTCACCGGCTGGTTCGCCCACAAGCGGCCGTTTGATTTCGAAGTTGGCCCCGTGGACCGCCGCGATGACTCCTTCCGCTTTCTGGGCGGCACCACGCAAATCCCTGCGTTCTACGCCTGCGAGCCCGGGCTCGACATCATCCGCGAGGTCGGCGTGACGCGCATCCGCGAGAAGTCCATCCGCCAGACGGCGCGCTTGATCGCAGGTGCGAAGAGCCGCGGCTGGCGCGTGAACACCCCGGCCGATCCGGCTGAACGTGGCGGCACCGTTTCCATCGAATGCCCGCACGCCGCCGAAGTGATGCGCGAACTGCTGGCGCGCGACGTCCTGGTGGACTACCGCCCCAAGGCGGGCAT
>DATGVC010000094.1:0-5016 GCA_035300745.1 Gemmatimonadales bacterium
AGCGGTGACGGCGATGTACTGCTCGCCGTCGACTTCAAAGGACGTGGGAATGCCAATCACGCCGGCGGGAGCCGGGAAGCTCCAAAGTTGATCCCCCGTGCGCGCGTCGAACGCCCTGAACTCCCGATCGGGCGTTCCACCCGCGAATAACAGGTCTCCTCCCGTCACCAATAACGGCGCCCAGAGAATGGTCTTGAAGTTGTGCTGCCAGACGCGCTTGCCGGTATTCAAATCCCACGCTTGAAGCTCGCCGAGATGATCGGCGGCGCCCGCGGCGGTGCGAACGGATCCGAAGATGCTCTCCACTTCGTATCCAACATAGAACCCGCCGGTGTCCTGCTTTGGCACACCGCCTTTCGGCAGATAGGTGCAGATGTTGTTGTTGGCAGGAACGTACAGGAGCTTCGTCTGCGGACTCCACGCCTCCGGCGGCCAGTCCTTGCCGCCGCCGATGCTCGGGCAGAATCCGGCACCTTGCCCGGCGCCGGGACGCTTCGATTCATCGACGGCCGGTCTTCCCGTCTGCGCGTCAATCGACGTGAACACGTTGTTATTGGAAAACGGGAAGGCGTGGAGAAACTTCAGCTGTCCCCGATCGCGATCGAGAATCCAGAGATATCCATTGCGGCCGGCATGCGTGGCCGTCTTGACCGGCTTTCCGTCGATCTCGGTGTCGATCAGCAGGGGCGCCGATACTTCGTCCCAGTCAAAGGAATCGTGAGGCGTGTATTGGTGGTAGCTCTTTAATTGGCCGGTCTCGACGTCGAGCGCCAGCGTCGAGTCCGTGTACAGGTTGTCGCCGGGACGATTGTCAGCGACCCACGGCGCCGGATTTCCGGTGCCCCAGTAAGTGATGTTCAACGCGGGATCGAAGACGCCGGTGATCCAGATGGAGCCGCCTCCACGCTTGTATCCATCGTCTTTCCAGGTGTCCCCGCCTGGCTCATCAGGTGCGGGCACCGTGTAGGTGCGCCAGATTCGCTTGCCGCTCCCGGCGTCGTAGGCGCTCACCGAGCCGCGGACGCCAAATTCCCCACCGGAGTAACCAACGAGGATCTTGCCTCGCACAGCCAGCGGCGCCAGCGTTGCGTAGCAGCCGGTCTTGAAATCATCGATCGGAACCGACCAGGCTTCCTTGCCCGTGGCGGCCTCGAGCGCCACGAGCTGGCAATCCGTGGTGGCCATGTAAACCCGGTCGCCGTACAGAGCTACGCCCCGATTGGTCGGATGCAGTTGAAAGAGGCCCTCGGGATACTTCTTCACATACCGCCAAAGCTGACTGCCGGTCCGGGCATCGAGTGCGACGACGTTATTGCCGGGCGTGGTGATGAACATACGCCCGTGGTTGACGATGGGCGTCGTTTCGTGGGCGTCGACCAGATCCGTATTGAGCGACCAGGCGAGGGATAGATTCGCGATGTTCTTCGCGTTGATTTGGCTCAAAGGGCTGAAGCCCGAGCCATCGTAAGTGCGCCGATACATCAGCCAATCGCCGGCTTCCGGATGCTGAAGCCGCTCGTCCGTGACAGTTGCGTAAGGCGTCAGCGCGGCCGCCGCCGGCGGAAGGTCTGTGCTGCTGGCACTGGAAGGCTTTGATGCGGGAGCCGACGCCTGAATTGCGCTGCACGCCATCGCATTCAGCGCCCACAGGACTGCGGTTCGGTTCACCACGTCATCCTCCGATTCATCGGCTCCACGAGCTCGAGCTCCAAACCCTCGACGTCCCTGACGACCATGTTCTTGCCCGCGGGCGTGGGGGCCGGAGGCTGCAGAATCGTTGCGCCCCAGGATCGAAGATGGGCCTCGAACTCCGCGAGCGAGTCGACCGTGAACGTGGCCCGCAGATCCTTGACACGAGCGAGGTCTCGCTCGGCCCCGCCGATGAGCGTCACGTTCCCGAAGAGCGCGAGCGTCAGTCCGCGCCCCGGCATGACGAACCGCGCCTTGACCTCCTCGCCCAGGAGCGACCCGTAGCGTGCGGTCGCCGATTCGATGTTCGCAGTCAGCACGGGCACAGACACGCCGATGATCCTCATGGCGCTCTCTCGTGACTGTGGAGGTTTGCGACCTGGACCATGGGTTCCTTCCCTACCCGTGGGCCGGGTTGACGTCCGTCAAACGTGCGACAAATCGTGTACGCTTCCCGCACCACAGCCCCGAGGCTCACCTGCTCTCGTTTCCCCCTTTTCTGCTGGATCTCGACGCGGAGCGGTTGTGGCGCGACGACAAGGAGGTTCCGCTTCGTCGCAAGCCATTCGCGATCCTTCGCTACCTCGTCCAGAACCCGCAAAGGCTGGTGACGCAGGCGGAGATCGTCGAGGCCGTGTGGGGGAGGATCGCGATGAGCGACAGCTTGCTCCGGACCCACGTTCACGATCTGCGCGGCGCCCTTGGCGAGGGTGTCGTCGAGACCGTGGTGGGGCGGGGCTATCGCTTCGTCGCCGAGGTCAAGCATGAGTACGCGGAAGACCGCGGGTCGGTCGGCCACGAGGAGTCGCCGGCGGAGACGATCGCCAATCGAGTCGTCGGACGCGAGCAGGAGATCAGCGCTCTACAAGCCGCTCTCCGGTCGGCTCGCGACCATCGCCGTACGACCGTCTTCGTGACGGGGGAGGCGGGCGTCGGCAAGACGACGCTCGTCGACGCGTTCGTCGAGACCGCTGGCACCAAGGGGTCGCTCGTCGGTCGTTCCTCGTGCGTCGAGCAATACGGGACGGGGCAGGCCTTTCTCCCGGTGCTCGGCGCCATCGGCACGTTATGTCGAGGTCGTGGCGGTGCGCGCGCCATTGATGTGTTCACCGAGCACGCGCCCACCTGGCTCGCGCAGATGCCGGGGCTGGTGAGCGCCGCTCGGTTCGCCGAACTGCAGCGCCGTACGAGCGGCGCGACGCAGGCGCGCTCGTTCCAGGAGCTTGTGGAGGCGCTCGCTGCATTGAGCGCCCACGGCCCAGTGATCCTTGTCTTCGACGATCTCCACTGGACCGACCCTTCGACGGCCGAGCTCCTTGCGTTCATGGCGAGCAGGCGCGAACCAGCGCGATTACTGATCGTCGGCACCTATCGACCCGCCGAGGTGCCGCGCGGGCACTCCGTTTCGAAGTTCACGGCCGAGCTCATTGCGCATCGGCAGGCGTCGACCATCGCGCTCGACGGTCTCAGCGTCGAGTCCGTCGACGCCTACCTCGCAAAGCGTTTCCCGCACCACCGATTTCCGCCCGCGTTCACCGGAACGCTCCACCAATCGACGAGCGGGAACCCTCTCTTCATCACGACGTTCGTGGACGATCTCGAAGGGCAGGGCCTCCTCCGCGAGCGTGACGGGCGGTGGGATCTCACGACGAGCGTGCAAGAGGTCGCGGTCCGGCGGCCCGACAGTATTCGCCGGCTGATCGACGCGCAGATCGATCGATTGGCAGACGCCGAACAGAGGATCATCGAGGTGGCAGCGGTCGCCGGCATGACCTTCACCGCCGGAGTCGTCGCCTACGCTCTCGACGCCGACGCCGACGACGTCGACTCGGCGTGCGAGTCGCTCGCGAACGAGCGGCGACTCCTCCAGTACATCGGAACCGAGACGTGGCCGGATGGCACCATTCAATCGCGGTACGCGTTCGGTCACTCGCTGTTCCAGCACGCGGCGCTGATGCGGAGCACGTCGGCGACGGTCCGGGCGTGGCACCGCAAGATCGGGGAGCGGCTCGAGGCGGGGTATGCGCGGCGAGAAGAAGAAGTCGCCGCGGAGCTGGCGGTGCACTTCGATCGCGGACAGATGCCGGCGAGGGCGGCCCGCTATTACCTCGCCGCGGGAGACCGCACCGGCCTGCATTACGGATTGCACGAGTCGGTCGCGCACTACGAGCGCGTCCGCGTGCTCACCGAGGACTTGCCGGAGAATCGAGAGCGCGACGTGCTCGGGATGCGCGCCGCGCTCGGTCTCGGTTGGCGGCTGTATGAGCGCGACGGATTGACGGGCGGCGCGCTTCCGATGCTGGAGAAGGCGAGAGAGCTCGCGGCACGCCTCGACGACAAGGCGTCGCTCGCCGAAGTGTTGATCCGCCTCGAGGTGCTGGGCGTGGTGCGCGGGGACCTGCGCGCGGCGAGCGACCATGCGCGCGCGGCCGCCCCGCTGCTCGAGCACCTGCCCGCCGCGCTTCGCGCGTCCGCCAACGAGCTCGAAGCCCTCAGAGTGCTCATCCGCGGGGATCTCCAGGACGCGTGCCGAAGGTTCGAGGCGATCGGGATTTTCCGCGTGGCAGAGGGGGCACCGGCGCCGGAGGCCGCGGGGGCCCGCATCGCAGCCATGGCCTGGGGCGGCTACGCGCTGTGGCTCGCGGGAAAACCGGATCAAGCTGTCACCTTGGCGCGTCGAGGTTACGAGGCCGCCGACGCGCTGAAAGATTCCTGGGAGCGCGCCGCGCTGCTAAGCGACTGGGCCACGCTGCATGCGTGGCGTCGGGAGCCGGCGAAGGCTAAGGAGCTCGCGCACCGCGCGCTCGATCTTGCCGGACAGGGGGCGTTCGGCCTGTGGACACGGCGCGCGGACCTCGTGCTCCGTTGGGCCGACGCGGAGCTCGGTGCGCCGCTCTCCGAGGAGCGCGCCGGTGAGCTGGTGAGCAAGCCGTGGGAAGGCGCTTGGCACGGCCGAACGATGGCCTGCGTGCTCCTCGCCGCCATGTATGCCCGCCTGGGTTGTACAGACAAGGCGCTTGCAGTGGTCTCCGAGGCGCTCGGGTCGATCGAGACGAGCGAAGAGCGTTGGCTCGAGTCGGAGCTTCATCGTCTGCGAGGAGAGCTTCTGCAGTCGAGGGACGCGGCGGAAGCGGACCGCTCGATCGCAGCGGCACTCGAGATCGCGCGCAGGCAGTCCTCAACGAGCCTCGAGCTGCGCGCGGCGCTGAGCCTTCACGCCATCACCTCCGGTGCGAAGAAGAAGCGCGCAAGAGAGGACGTCGCCCGAGCACTCTCGCGCATCACGGGCGGCTCGGACGCGCCGGACGTCGTCGAGGCTCGCAGAGT
>DATGVC010000095.1:0-9611 GCA_035300745.1 Gemmatimonadales bacterium
GCTTACACCGTGGCGCCCTGCCGCCACCCTTCCTTCTTTGGTCCGTGCCCTGCGACTCGTGGGCACCGCCGACTCCGTGCAGCGCGCGTTGCTCGAGCGCGCGATCACGATCGCTGCCGGCGTCACGATCGACGGGACCGCTGATGACGGGATCGTCATAGCGGGCGAACGGCTGCAGATCGAGGTCACGGTGTGGAACGCGGGCGACAGCGCCGTCCGGGTGGACACCGTTGCCGTGGCCGCTCCTGGCGGCTGGAGCCTCGAACGCTTGGAGCTGGGTGCTCCAACCGTGGCGCCAGGTACGCTGCTGACGCGCCGGTTCGTGTTGACGGTCGGGAAAGATGCCGAGCGCACGCAGCCGTACTTCCTGCGGCGGCCGCTTACGAATCGCGGTGGTCTCTACGACTGGTCCTCGGCACCCCCCGATGTGCGCGGCCTGCCGTTCGAGCCGCCGCCCGTCAGCGCGCGGGTCCGCCTGGTGATCGCCGGCGAGCCCGTGACGCTGACGCGCGAGGTCGTGTACCGCTATCGCGACCAGGCGCTCGGCGAGATCCGGCGCCCGCTCCTTGTGACTCGCGACGTCGACGTCGCCATCGCGCCGGCAGAGCTGCTGTGGCCGATCG
The DNA here is from genome assembly GCA_035300745.1 of Gemmatimonadales bacterium. Classification (GTDB taxonomy): domain Bacteria; phylum Gemmatimonadota; class Gemmatimonadetes; order Gemmatimonadales; family GWC2-71-9; genus 20CM-2-65-7. Next base: position 624 of record DATGVC010000095.1, read on the forward strand.
ACGGTGGATCGCATGAGCCGCGGCACTTCACGGTCACCGTGACCAATCGGACTCGTGGGGCCACGCTTGTCCGCACCGCCGTCAGGCCGCCCGCCGGCTGGCCGCCGATACCCGCCGAGAGTCTCGCGTTCACGCGCGAAGACGAGACGAAGAGCGTCGCAGTGACGCTGGCGCCGCCGACGGCTGACAGTCTGAAGCCCGGGACGTACGACGTGCGGGCTGGGGCAGGGTGGCTCGAGATCATCGACTACCCGCACATCCGGCCGCGCGCGCTGACTCGACCGTCGGTCTCACAAATCCGGGCAGGACGCCTCGCGCTTCCGGCGCTGTCGCACGTCGGATACGTGCGGGGCGCCGCCGACCGCGTGCCCGAAGCGCTGCTGGCCGTCGGCGTGCCGCTCGAGCTGATCAACGCCGATTCGCTCGCGCGCGGCGATCTGTCGCACTACGACGCGATCGTGATCGGCAGCCGCGCCTACGAAACCGAGCCGGCGCTCGTCGCCAATAATGGACGGCTGCTCGACTACGCCAAGAACGGCGGTCTGCTGATCGTCCAGTACCAGCAGTATCCGTTCGTCGACGGCGGATTCGCGCCGTTTCCGCTGAGTATCGCCCGCCCGCATGACCGGGTGACGGACGAGAACGCGCCGGTCACTGAGCTCGACCCTGCCAATCCCGTCTTCCATTATCCGAATGAGATCGGTGCCGCAGACTGGCGTGGGTGGATTCAGGAGCGTGGCCTGTACTTCGCGCACAGCTGGGACCCGACCTATGTGCCGGTGCTCGAGATGCACGATCCCGGTCCACCGTCCCCCCCCCCGCCTGCCGAGCTGAAAGGCGGCCTGCTGATCGCGCCGCTCGGACGCGGGACGTACGTCTACACGGGATTGAGTTTTTTCCGGCAGCTGCCGGCGGGGGTGCCGGGTCCGTATCGACTGTTTATGAATCTGCTGGGCCTCAAGCGGCACAATGTCCCGTAAGACGACGCATTTCGCATTCTCGGTGCTCCTCCTCCTCACCGCATGCTCGCGAGATCACCGGACTCCGTTGGTAGTGTACAGCCCGCACGGCCGGGATTTGCTCTCGCTGTTCGAGCATCGCTTCGAGGCGCTGCATCCTGACATCGACGTGCGCTGGCTCGACATGGGATCGCAGGACGTCTACGACCGGGTCCGCTCCGAGCGTGCCAATCCGCAGGCGGACGTCTGGTTCGGGGGACCTTCATTGATTCTCGCCCAGGCCGCGGGCGATTCGCTGCTCGATTGCTGGCGCCCGGCGTGGGCGGGCGCGATCGCTGCGCGCGGGCGGGGCGCCGGCGATTGCTACTTTGCGGCCTACGAGACGCCTGCAGTCTTTCTCTACGCTGAGAAGGTCGTGACACCCGCGGAGGCGCCACAGGATTGGGATGACCTCCTCGATCCGAAATGGAAAGGGAAGCTGATCATCCGCGACCCGCTCGCGAGCGGCACCATGCGCGCGGTATTCGGTTTCATCATCCTGCGCGGGATGAAGCAATCCGGTGACACCGCCGCAGGATTCGCGTGGCTGCGACGGCTCGACGGACAGACGAAAGTCTATGAGCAAAACCCGGCGCTCGTGAGCGAGAAGGTTGCGCGTCAGGAGGGGTTGGTCACCATCTGGGATCTGCCGGACGTCCTGATCAGCCGGCGGCGCGGCATGCCGATCGGCTATGTCTTTCCCCAGAGCGGCACGGTCGCCATCGAGGATGGGATCGCGGTGGTGCGCGGCGCGAAGCATCTCGCGGCGGCCCGGGCCTACGTGGACTTCGTCGGCAGCGTCGAGATGCAGCTCGCGGCGGCGCGCGAGGTGTACCGGCTGCCCGCTCGACTCGACCTTCCCGCCGACTCGCTGCCCGACTGGGTGCGGGACGTGCGTCGCCGCATGGTCGTGGCCGACGTCGATTGGAATCTTCTGGCCGAGCACGGCGCCGAGTGGATGCGCTGGTGGGACCAGCACGTGCGCGGCACCGGAGGAGGCCATTGACCGGTTTCCTCCAGATTCAGGCGATCGAGAAACGCTGGGGCCACGACGTGACGGTGGGTCCCATCTCGCTCGACATTTCCCGGGGCGAGATCCTTGCGTTGCTGGGGCCTTCGGGGAGCGGGAAGACGACCATGCTGCGGCTGCTGGCCGGATTCGAGACGGCCGACGGCGGCCGCATCGCGGTGGCGAATGAGGATGTGACGCCGGTGCCGCCCGCCCAGCGCCGCTTCGGCATGGTGTTTCAGCACTACGCGCTGTTTCCCCATCTCGACGTTGGGCAGAACGTCGGGTTTGGATTGGCGGGGAGCCGGGAGCGGGGATCAGTTGAGGCCAAGGTCGCAGCGGCGCTCGCACTCGTCGATCTCAGGGGCTACGAACGGCGCAAGGTGCACGAGCTGTCCGGCGGCCAGCAGCAGCGCGTCGCGCTGGCACGCGCGCTCGCGCCCGAGCCGCGCGTGCTGCTGCTCGACGAGCCGCTGTCAAACCTCGATCCGGCGTTGCGCGAGCGCACGCGCCACGAGCTCCGGGAAGTCATCAAGCGCGTGGGGATCACCACGGTGTTCGTGACGCATGAGCAAGAAGAGGCGTTCGACCTGGGCGACCGCATCGCGGTGTTGAATCAGGGGCGGCTGGAACAAGTCGGCGTGCCCGACGAGCTCTATGAGCATCCCACCAACCTCTTCGTCGCGACGTTTGTGGGTCGGGCCAACGTCTTTCGCGGGAGGTCCGCGCGCGCGCTCGGCGCGAACGGCGACGGCGTCCTCGTGGTGCGACCGGAGCGCCTGCGATTTGCCCAGGCGGGTCTTCCGGGCATCGTGCGCGAGCGGCGCTACATCGGTGCCGCCGCGTTTTTTCTGGTCGAAGGGGACGACCACGAGCGCTTCGAGGTGCTGGCCGAGCCGGACGCCGCGAAGGTAGGCGCGCGCGTCTATGTCGAAGCCACGCGCGTGATCGCGTTGTGACCCGGCGCCTTCGGAGATCCGACATCGCCGCGGCCGCGTTGACGCTGCTGCTCGCCTGGCTCGTGATCTATCCGATTCTCGTCGTGGGGGTCGACGCGGCCCAGCCCACGGCTCTGACCGCCTTCTTCACGCGCGCCGGGGAGTGGGCCGCGCTGTGGGCCAGCGTGTGGATCTCGCTCGTCAGCGTCATCTTGGCGGCTGCGATCGGCGTACCGCTTGCGTTTCTGTTCGAGTGGTTCGATTTCCCGGGCCGCAAGACGCTCGGCGCGCTGATCGCGCTGCCGGTGGTGCTCCCGCCGCTCGTCGGCGTGATCGCGTTTCTCTTTTTATACGGCGAGTCCGGATTCATCGCCCGCGCGGTTCAGTCGGTGTTTCATCTCCAGAATGCACCGTGGCGGTTGCAGGGCGCCGTGGCCATTCTGCTCGTGCATGCCTACTCGATGTACGTCTACTTCTATCTCTTCACGCGCGCAGGACTCGCCAAGCTCGACGTCTCGATGCTGGAAGCCGCGCAGGCGTTGGGCGCCGATCGGCGCGCGACGTTGTGGCGCGTGATCGTGCCGCTGCTCCGTCCCTCGCTCGTCGGCGCCGCGATGCTGACGTTCATGACCGCGCTCGGCTCGTTCAGCGCGCCCTACATCTTCGGCGGTGGCTTTCGGGTGATGACGACGCAAATCGTCGCGACGAAGTTGAACGGCGATCTGCCGCTCGCCATGGTCGAAACGGTGGCGCTCGCGCTGGTCGCCATTGCCGGCCTGGTGATCCTGGGGCGTACGGAGGGGGATGACATCCTCGTCGCGCTGGGGAAGGGCATCGCTCCGCGGCCGCGGCCCATCCGGCGCGCGAGCGTGCGCTGGCTTGCGGCGATCGCCGGTTGGGGCCTCGCGGTGCTGTTATTGCTGCCGCACCTGACGCTCGGACTGGTCTCGCTCGTGCCGTACGGCGCGTGGACGACGGAAATTCTTCCGCCCGTGATCAATCTCGAGAATTACCGCCGCCTCTTTTCCGAAGCCGAGCGGCTGCGCCCCATGTGGAATTCGCTCTGGATGGCGGCTGCGAGCACCGCGGTAGCCGTCGCACTCGCCCTCGCCGGAGGCTGGTTGGTGGTGCGACGGCGCGTGGCGTTGCGTCGCGCCATCGAAGCGCTGCTGGCGCTGCCCTGGGCCCTGCCGGGGACCGTGTTCGCGATCGCGCTCGCCACGACGTTCAGCGTTCACGCGCCATCACAGCTGCGCTTCGTGCTCGTGGGAACCGCGGTGATTCTTCCCCTCGCCTATCTCGTGCGCGCGCTGCCGCTCACCGGGCGGGGCATCCTCGCCGCGTATCGCCACCTCGATCCCTCGCTCGAGGAAGCCGCCGCGAGTCTCGGCGCGGGCCGGTGGCGTACGCTCGGGCGCGTGACGCTGCCGCAGCTCCGGCCCGGCCTCGCGGCCGGCGCCAGCCTCGCGTTCGTCGCGGCGCTCGGTGATATCGTGGCGTCCATCGTCCTCTACACGTATGAGACACGGCCCGTGTCGATCGAAATCCTGTCCAGCTTGCGGCTCTCCGAGACCGGAGTGGCGGCGGCATTTGGAGTCGTGCTCATGCTCGTGAGCGCGGTGGTGCTCGGTGTGGGGGCAAGACGATGAAGCGGCTCTGGGTGCTGATGGCCGTCTGTTTCGTCGACATGATGGGCCTGATGTTGGTCGCGCCGTTGATGCCGTTTTACGCGCTCGACCTCAAGGCGCCGGAATGGCTCGTCGGGCCGCTCATCGCGTCGTTCGCGGTCGCCCAGCTCATCTCGTCGCCGATCTGGGGCAAGTTCTCCGATCGTTATGGTCGCCGGCCCGCCATGCTGATCGGTCTGGGCGCATCGGCATTCGCCTACGTCATCTTCGGTTTTGCCACCACGCTGTGGATGCTGTTTGCTTCGCGCATCGTGCAGGGGCTCGGCGGCGGCACGACCGGCGTCGCGCAGGCCTACGTCGCCGACACGATGGAGCCGAGGGAACGGGCGAAGGCGCTGGGATGGCTGTCGGCAGCGACCAGCGCCGGTGTGGTGATCGGTCCTTTCATCGGTTCCGCGGCGTACAATTTTGGCCGGCAGACGCCGGGACTCGTCGCGGCAGTGATGGTCCTGATCAATGTCTTCTTCGCGTGGAAGTGGCTGCCGGAATCGCGCGCGGCACACGCGCGCAGTCCCGGCGGGCACTTCGTGGTGCCCGAAGGTCGGTCCGTGCGCCAGGCGCTCTGGGAGATCCTGCGTCAGCCGACCACGCCGGCGCATCGCGTCATCTGGATTTATGTCGTGGGCATGCTGGCGTTGAACGTCGTAATCGGCGTGCTCGCGTTGTATCTCAAGGACACGTTCGCCATCACCGCGCGTACCATCGGATACTTCTTCCCGATTTTTGGCGTGGTGGGCGTCCTCATGCGCGCGACGATCGTGGGTTGGTTCAACGCGCGCTTCGGCGAGATCCGCACCATGCAGATCGGCACGATCTCGCTGCTCCTGGGCCTCGCGCTGATGCCGCTGCCTGCCGGTCTGCTTTCGCCGGCCCGCGCCATGCCGCTGTTTATTCTCTTCCTCATCCTCGTTCCCATGGGAACCGCGCTGCTGTTTCCTGCATCGACGTCGTTGGTGAGTGAGCGGACCGATCGACACGAGCTGGGATTGGTCATGGGAGCGCAACAAACCTTCCGTGGCATCGTCAGTATCGTCGGCCCCATCGGTGCCACGCTCGTGTTTGCCACCCTGGGACATGGAGTGCCGTTCCTGCTCGCGGCAGCCGTGGTCGGTGTTGCGGGGATTCTCGCCTTCCGCGAACGGCCCCACGACCCGGTGGCGGCAACGGCCTGACGACCGCTACTTTCTGACCATGCCTTTCGCCGTCTATCTCGCCTTCCTGAACTGGCTGCTCGTCCCAGTGACGCCGCCCGCACGGCCGAAGCTCGTTGTCGTCATCACCATCGACCAGCTGCGGGCCGACTACTTCACCCGCTGGAAGAGCCAGCTGACGGGAGGACTGGGGCAGCTGGCCAACGAGGGAGCGTTCTTCACCGACGGCTATCAGGACCACGCCGTCGCGGAGACGGCGCCAGGGCATTCCACGATTCTCTCAGGGATGTGGCCAGCGCATACCGGGATCATCCGCAATGCGCAGGGGGTGCAGGACTCCCTGGCGCCGCTGCTCGGCACGACGGGCCCGGGCGCCTCGCCGCGCCGCTTCCGCGGCACGACGCTGGTCGACTGGCTCAAGGCCGCCGATCCGAACGCCCGTGCGCTGTCGGTGAGCCGCAAAGACCGCGGCGCGATCCTGCCCATCGGGCAGTCGAAAGAGCAGGTCTACTGGTACCAGTCTGGCTTGTTTACCACGAGCCGGTACTACGCCGACTCTCTACCGTCTTGGGTCCAGGCCTTCAACGCGCGACGGCTGCCATTCAAAGCGGCGAACACGACCTGGTCGCTCCTGCTCCCGGACAGCGCGTACAAAGAAGCGGACAATGAGCTGTGGGAGAATGGCGGGACGGGCGTCGTGTTTCCGCATCGCCTCCCGCTCGACAGCGTCCAAGCGGCCGCAGCGGTTGTGGGCGTGCCCGCCATGGATTCCCTGACGCTGCTCTTCGCGCTCGACGGATTCGAGGCGCTGCGGCTTGGCCGGAAGGGCACTGATATTCTGGCCGTGAGTCTGTCGGCGACCGATGCTGTCGGTCACGCGTTCGGCCCCGACTCCCGCGAGATTCACGATCAAATCCTGCGGCTCGACCACTACCTCGCCTGGTTCTTGAAGCGTCTCACCGACCGCGTGGGACGCGACAACATCGTCATCGTCCTCACCGCGGATCACGGCGTGACGTCGTTCCCGGAACGGACTCGGGCCAAAACCGGCGGATCGGCGTATCGCGTATCGCTGGATACGCTGATCCCTGCGGTCAATCACGATCTCGACCGGCTGGCGGGCGCCGGCGGAGCAGCTCGTGAATGGCTGGAATTCGATACCGGCATGCTGTTTCTGCGAGACAACGGCCGATTTGCCGCGATCGGCCTGAAGACCGACAGCATCCTCGATGCGCTCACGTCACGGATCGTGCGAATTCAGGGCGTCGCGCGCGTGATCAAGCCCGCCGACCTGGCGCGCGCCGATACCGCGTCGGATCCGGTCGCGCGGCGCTGGCTGCACCAGCTCGCGGCCGACGCGGGCGTTGTCCTCACGGTAACGCTGCAGCCGGGGTCTATCTGGAACAACCTCGACGCACCGATCGCGATGCACGGCCAGCCGTCGGAGGACGATACGCACGTGCCGATCATCTTCTGGGGCCGCGGCGTGCGCCGCGGCTCGTACGCAGGGCGGATGAACTCGGTCGACATCGCTCCGACGCTCGGCGTGCTGCTCGGTGTGTCCCCCCTGTCGCTCGTCGACGGGCACGCCCGCACCGAGGCGCTGGAGCCGAGGAACTAGCCGTGGTGCAGAAGCAGACGGCGAATCAGATCCGGCGCATCGAGGAGCTGCAGCAGTACGTGCGGACCGTAGATCACGTGAAGAAGATGGTCGCCGAGCTCGAATCGAGCCGCGCCGCGAACCCGAAAATCATCCACAACATCTGCGCCAACATCGCGCGCGAGCTGTCCCACATGCGCCAGCGCGCTCTCACGGCGGATCTCGGTACCCTCCCTGACGTGGCCGGCTCACTGGCGATCGTTGCGAACAGGGCAGGGACCGGGATCATGATGAAGGTGCGCGCGCTTGCGGATGGTGTGAACAGCATGACGATGCAGCTCGATCAGGCGCTCAGGATTGCCCACGAAGCGCCGCCCGAAAAAGACAAAGAGAAAGCCCAATCGTAGCGATCAGTTGTCGCGCGTTGACGAAACGCTTCGGTGACGTCGTGGCCGTCGCGGGTCTCGATCTCACCGTCGGCGCGGGCGAATGCTTTGGACTGCTCGGCCCCAACGGCGCCGGGAAGACCACCACCATCGAGATCCTCGAGGGACTGACGCTGCCCGACAGCGGCGACGTCGAGATTTTGGGGACGCCATGGCGCGAAGGCGCCGCCGGGCGCGCCCTGCGCGAGCGCCTCGGCATTCAGCTGCAGGAAACGCAACTGGCCGACAAGCTGACCGTCAGCGAAGTGCTGGGACTGTTTCGATCGTTCTATCGCCAGTCGCACAGCGTTGAAGAGGTGCTCGCGCTCGTCGAGCTGGAGGAAAAGCGGAACGCGCGCGTGGTGACGCTCTCCGGGGGACAAAAGCAACGGCTCGCGGTGGCGTGCGCGCTCGTGAGCAAGCCCGAGCTGTTGTTCCTCGACGAGCCCACCACGGGTCTCGACCCGCAGTCGCGCCGGCAGCTATGGGAGATCATCCGTCGCTTCCGCGCCGCCGGCGGCACGGTACTGCTCACGACGCACTATATGGAGGAGGCCGAGCGGCTGTGCGACCGCGTCGCGATCATGGATCACGGCAAGGTCATCGCGCTCGGCACGCCGCGCGAGCTGATCGCCTCGCTCGGCGCGGAGCACGTCATCGAGTTCGCGCTCAGCGACGGCCTCCCGGACGAGCTCATGGATCCGATCCGGGGCCTGGGCGGCGTGACCGCGGTCCGTCCCGGCGCCGACGGGGGGGGCCTCTCGTTGACCGTGACCGAGCTGCATCGCACGCTCCCCGCGTTGCTCTCCCTGCTGGAGCGGCGGCGGCTCGAGCTGTCGTCGCTCACCACGCATCACGCCACGCTGGACGATGTCTTCGTCGCGCTCACGGGACGGCAGCTCCGTGATACGTGAGCATCCGATGTACCAGCTGGCACTCTCGCGCATGCGCGAGTTTTACCGGGAGCCGGAAGCGGTGTTCTGGGTGTTCGGCTTTCCCATCGTGCTCGCGTTCGCGCTGGGGCTCGCCTTTCGCAATACCGGACCGGGAAAGCTGCAGGTCGGCGTGGTCGCCGGGGCGGGCGACAGCGCGCTCGCGGTCGCGCTCGATTCGTCCCCGCGACTCGTCGCCACGGTGCTCGATACGGCGACCGCGCGCCTGCGGCTGCGGACTGGCCGC
>DATGVC010000096.1:0-3509 GCA_035300745.1 Gemmatimonadales bacterium
GTCGAGGTTCGCCATCTTGAACAGCACCGTGCCGCCACCCACGTCGGTCGTGGGCGACGAGATCACGGTCCCCAGCTCCACGTTCTTGGTGATGATGGTGCCCGCCAGCGGCGCGCGCAGCTTGGTGTCGTTCATGCGGTCGCGGGCGTTCTCCAGATCCGACTGTGCGCGGATCACCGCCGCGTTGGCGTTCGCATATTCCAGCTTAGCGCCGTCGTACTCCGTCTGCGTGATCGCCTGCGCCTTGAAGAGCGTATCGGACCGCGCCAGCTGCGACTTGGCATTGCTGAGCTGTGCCTGGGCGACCTGCAGGTTCGCCTGCGCCTGTGCCAAGCTATTGCGCGGGATACGCGGATCGATCGACGCGAGTAGCTGATCCTGCTTCACGTCGTCGCCCGTCTGCACGTTCATCCCGATGATCTCGCCGGACGCCTTGGACTTCACGTCGACGGTCAGCACGGGCTCGATTGCGCCGGATGCCGAAGCCGACACCACCAGGTTGCGGCGTTCCACCGGAACGGCCTCGTACGATTGCGTCGCCTGCGTCTTGTGACAGCCGGCGATGCTCGCGAGCAGCAGCGCAGCCGCTGCCTGTCCCAAAGAGTGTTTGTTCACGTCTGACCTTCCGTCCTCTCATCGCGCGCAATCCTGCCGTCGAGCAGGTGAATCTGGCGGTGCGCGTGCGCCGCGATGTCGTGTTCGTGCGTCACCAGCACGATGGTCTGGCCCGTCTGATGCAGCTCCTCGAAGAGCCCCATGATTTCGTTGCCGGTCGCCGAGTCGAGGTTTCCGGTGGGCTCGTCGGCGAGCAGGATGCTGGGCGAATTCACCAGCGCGCGTGCAATCGCGACGCGCTGGCGCTGCCCACCGGACAGCTCGTTGGGCCGGTGATCCATACGGTCGCCCAGCCCCACCTGTTGGAGGGAGCGGGCGGCGCGCTCGCGCCGCTCCTTGGATCCCATCCCCGCGTAGATGAGGGGCAGCTCGACGTTATGCAGCGCGTCGGCGCGCGGTAGCAGATTGAACGTCTGGAACACGAACCCGATCTCTTTGTTGCGGATCCGCGCCAGCTCGTCGTCGCTCAAGTCGCTCACCTTCTGGCCGTTGAGCCAGTACTCGCCGCTCGTCGGTGTATCGAGGCAGCCGATCAGATTCATGAGCGTCGACTTGCCCGACCCAGACGGTCCCATGCACGCGACGAACTCGTTCTTCTTGATCTGGATCTCCACACCGCGTAGTGCGTGCACGACCTCGGCGCCCATCTGATACTCGCGCGTGAGGTGATGCGTCAGGATCACGGTGTCGGGCGTCGGCGTGTCGCCGGTGCGGAACAGCATCGCTGCGGTCGACGTCATAGTGTCCGTCCCACGACCGCCTCGACCTGCGCGCGGGCGATCAAATAGTTGAAGCGGGTCTGTACGAGGTTGACTTCGGCCTGAGTGAGCGCCGTCTGGGAGGTCAACAGGTCGAGAATTGTCGCTGCACCTACCCGATACCGCTCGTTCTGCACGCGCAGATCCTCGGTTGCCGCCGCAACATTGGCCCGGGCGATATCGATTTGCTCGAACGCCGTCGCAGCCGCCGCGAGCTGTTGCGTCAGAGCGGCGTTGACCTGACGTCGCGTGTCTTCCGCGCGGGCGGTCGCGATGTCACGCTGCACCACGGCGGCAGTTTGCTGCTGCTCGCGTGCGAAACCGTTGAAAATGGTCCAGCTGAGACTAAAGCGAAGCTGATTCAGGTTTCGATTCGGAGCACTGAATCCTTGCCACGGTTGGGTCAGACCCTGACTCGACATGCTGTACGACACGCTCAGCGTTGGGAGATACTGCGAGCGCTGGTCCCACACCGTGGCGCCGAATGCGCGCGCCTGTGCCTGTGCCTGAATGACCTGCGGCGAATTGTCGAGCGCCGCCGTCCTCAACCCTATGGAATCCGGCAGCGCGGGAAGCGTGCTGTCGGGGACCGCCCGCACCAAGCTGTCGATTCCCACCTGGCGACCGAGATTCGCCTGCGCGGTCGCGAGATTGGCCTGTGCCTGGAGCAGCGCAATGCGGGCATTCCCATAATCGACCGTGGATCGAAGCGAATCGGAGCGCGTCGCGGAGCCTGCATGCAGTTTGTCCACCGAGATCTGCAGCTGCTGCTGAGCGCGGCGTACTTGCGACTCCGCGACACGCACGAGCTCCTGGGTGGCCAGGGCATTGTAGAACGCCTGTTTTGTCTGCAGGGTGACCTGAAAACGCTGATTCGTGTAGCCGGCATTCGCGGCCTCCGCCGTAGCGGCCGCGTTACGATAGCGCTGCAGCCTTCGGAGCCCGTCAAACACATCGACATTGAGGCTGAGCCCAGTGTTGTACGTGTAAGTCCCGGCCTGCGCGGGGAGGCCGTTGACAATCGACGCCGAGTTTTGCCGGAATGCGGATGAGTTGAGGGTGACGGTCGGGACGAAAGCTCCGATGGCCGCGAGACGCTGCACCCCGGCGTTCGATTCGTCGCCCCGGGCCTGCACCATCGCAGGCTGTACCTGGAGCGCGCGTTGAATCGCTTCCTGAAGCGTGATTTGCACATGCTGTGCCGCCGCGGGCGTCGCGATCGTGATTGCGAGGATCCCCGTACTCCAGCGCATCAGTTCCGCCCTCCGGCCTTTGCCTTCGTGGAGTCTTCCCGCTCCCTACGGTGATGCTCAGCTTCGTCGATCAGTTGCTGGTGACGAGTCCGCTGTTCCGGCGTGAGCTGGGCGTCGATCTCGGTACGCATGCGCGCCTTGATGGAATCGAACCGCGGCCGGACCTGCGCCCACAGAGCGTCGGTCTCGGGGCGGTGCCGTGTGAAGATCGCGCGGACGGAGTCGCGCTGCACGGGGCTGAGGTCCAGCTCCCGGCTCAGGTAGGCGACCATCGCATCGGGTCCGCGCCGCGGGCCCCGCTCGTCGCGTTGCGTCGCCTCGCGGCCACCCCATCCGGCAAGTCCCCCAGCGACAAACACCGCGGCCAAAAGTCCGACAGCGGCGAGTTTCGATCTATTCAGCATGGTGCCTCTTTCTCTCTCTTAGCGTTGTTCGACGAGCGACGAAAAAACGACGCTGGCGTCCGGTGGATCTGGCGCCGTCACCAAAGCCGCGAGGCCAGGTCCTTCGAGCGGTGCCATCGCGGCATCGATCGAGGCCGGCGCCGGCGTCAGCACGGTGCGCCCGAGCAGGAATCCGGCGACGAGCGCGGCGGCCGCCGCAGCGATGCCCGGCCGGAACCATGACGCCAGAACGTCGAGCGTCGGGATCGTGGCGCGGTCCAGGGCGCGCTCGTACTGCGCCATGACGCGAGCGACGAACGCCGACTGATCGTCCTTCGGCTCCAGCGCGGCTCGTAACGCGACGCCGAGCTCCGGATCCGGGCGATGATCGAACGGCTGCGAGTCTTTCATCTTGCCTACTCCTTCCAATCGGCCAGCAGCGTGCGCAGACGGCGACGCGCGTGAAAAACTTCGGATCGCACGGTTCCTTCGGGGATTCA
>DATGVC010000097.1:0-6530 GCA_035300745.1 Gemmatimonadales bacterium
TTCCGCGCGACGTGCGCCTCGCCGACCGGGGCGCGAACCACGCGCGCGCCGAACTCTTTGGCCGCATCTTCAACAACCAGACTCGTCGAGAGATTGCAGACGACGGTCGTACCCTTCCCCCGTCCCCCGTCCCTCTTCCCCAAGACAGCTCTGATGGCCAACGCGAGCGTGTAGTCTTCGCCGATCGGTCGTCCCTTCTCATCCACAATCGCGAGCCGATCGACGTCCGGATCGACAGCGATGCCGATGTCCGCTTTGCTCCGTCGCACCAGCGCGCCGAGGGCCTTCAGATTCTCCGGCACCGGCTCGGGAGGCCGAGGAAACAGTCCGTCCGTTTCCAGATTGATCGCGCTGACCCGACAGCCCAGCCGCTCGAACAACTCCGGCATCAGCGCGCCGCCGGCACCGCGCACCGTATCGAGCGCGACACGGAAGCGGCGGCGGCGAATCGCCCGAACATCCACTCGCCGAAGCGCGAGCACGGCGGCGAGATGGCGGGAAATCGCGTCCCCATCCGCCTCCACACCGCCGATCGCATTATATGTGGCTCGCGGCAGGGAATTCTCCCCCCCCGCGGCCAGTTCGCGGACTCGCGTGCCCGCTCCGGTATCAAGAAAGATGCCATCAGGGCCGACGAACTTGAGCGCGTTCCATTCGATGGGATTGTGGCTGGCGGTGAGGATGATGCCGCCGGCGGCCCGATGATGCTCGACAGCGAGTTGTACCGTAGGCGTTGCAACTAGTCCCACATCGATTACATCGCAGCCGACGGATACGAGACCAGCACTCGCCGCATTGGCGAACATCGGGCCGGAGGTCCGCGCATCCCGGCCCAGAACGACGCGCGGTTTACCCTTCCCTCTTCCCCCGTCCCCCTTCCCCGCTCTTGCCCAGACACCGAACGCCGCCGCCCAGCCGGCGACGACTTCGGGAGTGAGGTCTGTGCCGACAAGACCGCGCACCCCCGACACGCTGACCATCAAGGTGTCGGACATGGACGATCAATTTAATGGGTGAATCAGGCGCGGCGTGCTTCCATGGCGCGGGTGGGCAGGCGCAACGGCTGTAGCTGCGGAGTCGGAATGGGAAGCGACGTCCCCTCAGCAAAAGCGCGCAGGAATGCCTGGACGATCTCGCCGTCGAACTGCACGCCCTTCCCTTCCTCGAGCTCGCGCATCGCGTGCTTCACCGAGAGTGACGGGCGGTAGGGACGCACGCTCGTCATCGCGTCGAACGCGTCCGCCACACTGACCAGGCGGGCTTCGAACGGGATCTGATCGCCCTTCAAGCCGTCGGGGAATCCGCTGCCGTCGAGCCGCTCGTGATGCGAGCGCACAATCGCCAGCGCGCCGGGCGCGTCGCGCATCAGCGGCCCCAGAATGCGCGCCCCGATTACCGTATGCTCCATGATGTGGCGGTACTCAGCCTCCGAAAGCTTGCCTGCTTTATGCAACACACTTTCACTCACGCCGATCTTTCCCACGTCGTGGAGCTCGGCGCCGAGCGCGATGGTATCGATGAGGTCCGTATCGAGCCTCAGGGCGCGGGCGATCTCGACGGAATAATTGGCGACGCGCATCGAGTGACCGCGCGTGTACGCATCCTTCGCTTCGAGCGCGAACACGAGCGCGTGGACGCCCTCAAGAAACAACTCTTCGATGCGCCGCGCCTGCGCTTCGACGCGCACCTCGAGGCCCTGCTGATAGCTGCGGTTTTCGATGATGAGGCGCCGTTTGTCGAGTGCCTGCGAGACGCGGGCGCGAACTTCGTCCAGATGAAACGGCTTCGCGACGTAGTCGAGTGCGCCCATCTGCAGGCAGGCCACGGCGCTCTCCACTTCGGCCACCGCCGTCACCACGATGACTGCGGTTTCGGGCCAGCGCGTGATGATTTCACGCAGCAGCGTGACGCCGTCCATCTCCGGCATCCGCAAGTCGGAGATGACGAGGGGCACCGGTCCCTTCTCCAGCTCCTGCAGCGCTTCCACCCCGGAGCCGGCCTCGGCGCAGCTGAAGCCTTCGCCTTCGAGCAGCCGCACGAGAACTCGACGCAGGCGGGGCTCGTCGTCGACGACCAGGCAGCGCATTCCGGAGAACTGCGGCATCGTCGCCCCAAAGTAAAGGTCGCTTGCCCCGTGGGGAAGCCGCCCTTACGTTCCGGCCATGACGCGAGTGGCTGATCATGACCTAACGCGCCGCTTTGCGACACGCGCCGTGCATGCTGGGTATGTAGGCGATCCCCTCAGCGGGGCCGTGATGGGCCCTATCTACCAAACCTCGACGTACATCCAGGAAGGGCTGGGGCGCCACAAGGGCTACGAGTACGCCCGCACGCGCAATCCCACGCGTGAGGCACTCGAGCGCAACGTGGCGGCGCTCGAAGGCGGCGTCCATGGATTCGCGTTCGGGTCGGGGTTAGCGGCCCTCGATGCCGTGATGAAGCTGCTGTCGGCGGGCGATCACGTCGTCAGCGGGGAAAACGTGTACGGCGGCTCACACCGGCAGATGACGCACATCTGGTCGCGCCTGGGCCTCACGTTCACCTTCGTAGACGGCGGAGATACACGGGCCGTCGGGGCCGCCGTCACGCCGAACACCAAAATTGTCTACGCCGAGACGCCCACCAATCCAATGATGCGGCTGTGCGATCTCGCGGCGACAGGCGACATCGCACGCAAAGCGAAAGCGTTGTTCGTCGTCGACAATACGTTCGCGACTCCCTACTTCCAGCAGCCGCTCCAGTTCGGCGCCGACATCGTCCTTCACTCGACGACGAAATACCTGAACGGCCACTCCGACATGGTCGGCGGCATGCTGGTCGCCACCCGCGACGATATCGCCGAGCGGCTCGGGTTCATTCAGAACTCGTCGGGCGCTGTCCCGGGGCCGTTCGACTGCTGGCTCGCACTGCGCGGTACCAAGACCCTGGCCCTGCGGATGCGCCAGCACGACGCGAATGGACGGCGGGTCGCCGAATGGCTGGAAAAGCATCCCAGAATCCAACGCGTGTACTATCCGGGACTGCGGTCGCATCCGCAGTACGAGCTCGCCGCACGTCAGATGAAAGGGTTCGGCGGGATGCTGAGCATCGAGCTGGGCGACACCGCCTTCGCCCGCCGCTTCGTGGAGCGGACCAAAATCTTCGCGCTTGCCGAGTCCCTGGGCGGGGTGGAGAGCCTGATCGGGCATCCGGCGTCCATGACACACGCCAGCGTGCCGCCCGAGATGCGCCGCCGTATGGGACTGACCGATAGCCTGGTGCGGCTGTCCGTCGGGATCGAGGATGTGGAGGACCTGATCGGGGATCTGGATCAGGCATTGGCTGATGACTAGTGGCCGACACGAAACATGCGGTTTCCCACGCCGTACGTGTGGGAATCCAATCAGGAGATAGGCATGACTGAACCGACGAATACCCTTCCGGCGGCGCGTCCGCGGAAAGTGCTGACGCAGATTGCCGCAGTCTCATGGGAGCATCCGGCGGATCGCGCGGCGCTGCAGTCGCTCCGCTCGATTCCCGGGTTCGACCAGGTGGTGAAGAAAGTCTACGGATTCATTGGCGAGCGCGGCGTGCGGCTGCTGTTCCAGGCTGACGCCGTGCGCGTCGGGCCAAACCAGTTCCCGCGCCTCAATGAGCTGTACACCGATGTGCTGACGACGATGGATTGGGAGCCGCGCCCCGATCTATTCGTGTCCCAGACGCCGTTTGTCAACGCGGGCGCCTACGGGATGGAACGGCCGTTCATCGTCATCAACTCGGGCGCGTTAAAGCTGCTCGATGATGATGAAATGCGGACGCTCCTGGGCCACGAGCTGGGCCACGTGATGAGCGGACACGCGCTCTATGTCACGATCCTGATCCTGATCCTCAACTTCAGCTTTTCCACCTTACCGTTCCTGGCGGGCATCGCCCTGCTGCCGATCCGGATCGCACTGCTCGAGTGGTTCCGAAAAAGCGAGCTGTCGTCCGATCGCGCGGGTCTGCTGGCGGTCCAGGATCCTCACGCCGCGATGCGCATGCATCTCAAGATGGCAGGCGGCGGCGATATGAAACAAATGAACCTCGACGCGTTCCTCGTGCAGGCGAAAGATTACGAGGAATCGGGAGGCGCACTCGACCGCATCTTCCAGATCCTGAACACGCTGGACCGCACGCATCCGTTCAGCACGCTGCGCGCGGCCGAGCTGCAGCGCTGGATCGAAGCGGGCCATTACGAGCGCATCCTGAACGGCGAGTACACGCGTCGTGGCCCCGACGCCGAAAACCGGCCGATCGACAAGGATATCGATGAGGCGCGCGAGCACTATATGAAGGAAGCGAAGGCCGTCGTGAACGACGTGGTGGACTCCGCCAAGCGGGCCGCCCAGGCGTTCACGGACGCATTCAAGAAGAGGTGAGAGTACTGGTCGTCGGAGGCGGCGGCCGCGAGCACGCCCTGTGTTGGGCTCTGCAGCGCGACGCCTCCGACACCATTATTTTTGCCGCTCCCGGGAACCCCGGGACTGCGAGTCTCGGCACCAACCTCCCGATCTCCGCGACCGCCGTCGACGATGTCGTTGCGGCGGTCGCTCGCCACGATATCGATCTCACCATCATCGGTCCCGAAGCACCGCTCGCCGCGGGGCTGGCCGATCGCCTGCGCGACGAAGGGCGCGCGGTGTTCGGACCGTCGGCCGCGGCGGCCCGGCTCGAGTCGTCGAAGGCATATGCCAAAGAAGTCATGCGCCGCGCGGGAGTACCAACCGCCGCGAGCGCCACGTTCGTCGAGCTGGCACCGGCGCTCGACCACATCGCCAGCCATGCCGAGCCGCTCGTCGTGAAGGCCTCGGGGCTCGCGGCCGGCAAGGGAGCGGTGGTGTGCGAGACGCGAGCCGACGCGGCGGCCGTCGTACGCGCGATGCTGGGGGGATCCCTGGGTGATGCCGGCAAAGAGATCGTGGTCGAAGCGTTTCTCGACGGCGAAGAGCTGTCGGTGCTCGCCCTGACGGATGGCGAGCGCATCCTCCTCCTGCCGGCCGCCCAGGATCATAAGCGACTCGGCGAAGGCGATACCGGGCCGAACACCGGCGGGATGGGTGCGTACTGCCCCGTCGCTATCGCCACCGAGCCGCTGCTTGCGCGGGTGCGCACGGAGGTCTTCGAGCCCGTCTTGCGAGAGGTGGCGGCGCAAGGCGCTCCGTACGAGGGCGTGCTCTACGCCGGACTGATGATCCTGGCTGACGGCACGCCGTCGGTGCTCGAGTTCAATGCCCGCTTCGGCGATCCGGAAACGCAGGCGTTGTTGCCCGCCTTATTGCCCGGATTCACCGATCATCTCGCCGCGATCGCACAGCGGCGCTGGAACCCGCTGCCGAGCCAGCAGCTGTTGGCGGTCGAGCGAGCCGCGGTCACCACGGTGCTGGCCGCCCGCGGGTATCCCGACAATCCGGAGAAGGGCGCGGCCATCAGGCTTCCGGATGCGGCGGAGCTGGGAGACGATGTGATCGTATTTCACGCCGGCACGTTGCGCGACCCGGAGGGGAGGCTGCGCACAAACGGCGGTCGCGTGCTGAACGTCACGGGTCTGGGCGCGAACGTCCCGCTGGCCGCGCGAGCGAGCCGTGCGGCGGCGGAGCGGATTTCCTTCGAGGGCAAGACCTGGCGGCGCGATGTCGCCTGGCGCGAGATCCAGCGTGCCGGAACTGCCTGAAGTCGAGACGATCGTCCGCGAGCTCGCGCCTCGGCTCGAGGGATTCCGCGTCGCGCGGGTCCAGCTCAATAAGACCGACGTCTTACGGCGCGTCTCCAAGGCGCGGCTGATCAAGACGTTGCGCGGCAACACGATCGAGCAGATCACGCGTCGCGCCAAACACGCGGTGTTCCGGCTGTCGAGCGGTCACCGAATGATTATCCAGCCGCGCATGACGGGTTCACTCGTCGTCCATGAACGCCCTCTCCCCCTCACGCGCGACCAGGCCAAGTACGCCATTCTGATCTGCACGCTCAACGACGGCCGCCGCTTTGTCTATCGCGACGTGCGGCGGCTCGGCACCATCTGGCTGCTGGACGAAAAGGGCTGGAAAGCCTACACCGGTCGAATTGGCCCCGAGCCGCTCGAGGAGACCTTTACGCCCTTCGTCTTCGCCGATCGGCTCAAAGGAACGCGCACGGCCGTCAAGAAGGCGATCATGGACCAGCGGCGCCTCGCGGGAGTGGGAAACATCTATGCCAACGAGGCGTTGTTCGACGCCCGCCTAGACCCGTCGAAGCCGACAAACCAGTTGTCGCTCGAGGAATTCGCGCGCCTCCACGCGGCGATCGTCGACGTGCTGCAGCGCGCCCTCGCATCGTCGGGCACGACGCTGCGCGACTACCGCACGGGTACCGGCGAGCGCGGCAACTTTCAGTTGGAGCTGCGCGTGTATGGGCGAGGCGGAGAGAAGTGCGTCCAGTGCGGCAAGAAGCTCGTGACGACGCATACGATCGACATGCGGGCGACGACGTTTTGTCCGAAATGCCAGCGATAGGGTGAATGTTGGAAGGTTGGAATG
>DATGVC010000098.1:0-17130 GCA_035300745.1 Gemmatimonadales bacterium
CAAGCAGCTCAAGAACGACTATCGCCGCTACTACGGCGCGTACATCGGGTTCTCGGGGCGCGGCGAGATGATTCCCAACGACGGCAGCTACTGCGAAATCGATCCGAGCGTCGTGGACAAATGGGGCATCCCCGTGCTCCGCTTCCACTGGAAGTTCACCGATCACGAATACCTGCAGGTCAAGCACATGCAGGAGACGTTCCGCGCGCTCATCAAGGAGATGGGCGGCACGCCGTGGGGGGATATGCCGAGCAAAGCGGATGGCTACGGCATCGCGGCGGGCGGCGTGATCATCCACGAGCTGGGCGGCGCGCGCATGGGTGCCGACCCCAAGACCTCGGTGGTGAACAGCAACTGTCAGACGCACGAGGTCAAGAATCTGTTTGTGGCGGACGGCGCTCCTTTTACCTCCCAAGCCGACAAGAATCCCACCTGGACGATCATGGCTCTGTCATGGCGGACTTCCGAATACATCGCAAACCAGCTCAAGGCGAGGGCGCTATGAAACGGCGCGAAGCGGTAGGCGCGATGGCGATGGCCGCCCTGACGGCGGCGTTCCGGTGGACACCCGCCGAGGCTCAACGTGCCGCGACTCTGGTCCTCGAGGCACGGAAAACACCTTTTGCCCCCACGTTCTTCACCCCCCACGAGTGGGAGACGGTGCGGGTGCTGGTGGATCTCGTCATCCCCCGTGACGAGCGCTCGGGGAGCGCGACCGATGCCGGCGTACCCGAGTTCATGGACTTCATGCTCAACGACCGGCCGGACGGCCAGGTGCCGATGCGCGGCGGACTCGCCTGGCTGGACAACGAGTGCTACGAGCGCAGCGGCAAGACATTCCTGACGTCGACCGAGGCAGAGCGTACGGCAATCCTCGACGACATTGCCTGGCCCAAGAAGGCGCGGCCGGAGATGAGCCAGGGCGTCGCGTTCTTCAACATGTTCCGCGACATGACGGCGTCGGGGTTCTGGTCGAGCAAAATGGGCGTCACTGATCTCGATTATCAGGGCAACACGTTTGTCGCGGAGTGGAAGGGCTGCCCACCCGAAGCGCTGCAGAAACTCGGCGTCCATTACGAGGATTGAGTGACAAAACGACTGGGGATTGGCATGGTGGGAAGCGGCTTCAACGCCAAGTTCCATCTGCTGGCATTCGTCGGCGTGCGCGACGCCGACGTGCTGGGCGTGTGGAGCCCCAATCAGCACAACGCCGCCGAGACCGCCGGTATCGCGAAGCAACTCGGCGTCGGCGAGGCCAAGCCGTATCCCTCCATCGCCGCGATGGTCGAGGATCCCGCGATTGACGCCCTCTGGCTCTGCGGGCCGAACTTCGCCCGCATCGAGAACATCGAAGAGATGGTGAGCACGATCGAGCGCGGCAAAGGCTCGTTGCTGGGCGTGGCGTGTGAAAAACCGTTAGCGAGAAACGTGAATGAAGCAAAGAAGGTGTGGGACTTGGTGAATAAAGTCGGGCTGCCCCATGGCTATCTCGAGAACCAGGTGTTCTCGCCCCAGGTCGAGGTCGGGCGCAACCTGTTGTGGGCGCGCGGCGCCAAGCTCACCGGCCGTCCCTACCTCGCGCGTGCCGCCGAAGAGCACAGTGGGCCGCATGGTCCCTGGTTCTGGCAAGGCGCGCTGCAGGGCGGCGGCGTGCTCAACGACATGATGTGCCATTCGTCCCTGCTCGTGCAGCATCTCCTCACGGATCCCACGAAGCCGCGGAGCTCCGTCCGGCCGGCGCGCATCACCGCACACATTGCCAGTCTCAAGTGGACCAGGCCCGCCTACAGCAAGAAACTGGCGGCGACGATGGGGAATGAAGTGAATTACGACAAGGCGCCCGCCGAGGACTTTGCGAGCATGGTGATCGAATTCGAGACGGACGACGGGCATCGCGTCCTCGGTGAAGCGACCACGTCGTGGAGCTTCGTCGGCGCCGGACTCCGGCTGTCGGCGGAGCTGCTGGGCCCGGAATACTCGCTGTCGTGGAATTCGCTCGACTCCGGGCTCAAGCTCTTTTTCAGCCGCGAGGTCCAGGGGAAGGCTGGCGAGGATCTGGTGGAGAAGCAGAACGCCGAGATCGGGCAGATGCCGGTGGTCGCCAGCGAGGCGGCGGCCTACGGCTATGAAGCCGAGGACCGCCACTTCGTGCAGTGCTTCCTCAATAAGAAGAAGCCGTCGTTGACGTGGGACGATGGGCTCAACGTGGTGAAGGTTCTGATGACCGCCTACATGAGCGCCGAGCAGGGCCGCACGGTCGATTTCCCACCCCCGGGGCTCGATACGTTCGTCCCGGCCGTCGCCAAAGGGACATGGAAGCCATGATCGGCACGCTAGCTTTAATCATGATGCAAGCCCAACCCCAACAGTGGCCGCAGCACTCGATGGACAGGCCGCGCCCGCCGGTCGTGCAGCCCGGCCCGGAAAGCGGGCCAGTCGCCCCACCCAAAGACGCGATCATCCTGTTCGACGGCTCGAATCTCTCGCAGTGGCGCGCGGAAGACAGCAGCGCGGCGAAATGGACCGTGCAGGATGGCTACCTCGAGGTAAAGCCCGGCACCGGCATGCTCGTCACGGCCCGCGGCTTCGGCGACGTGCAGCTGCACATCGAGTGGGCCACGCCGGCGGTCGTGAAGGGAGAAGGCCAGGAGCGCGGCAACAGTGGCGTCTTCCTGATGGGGATGTACGAGCTCCAAGTGCTCGACTCCTATCAGAACGACACCTATCCGGATGGCCAGGCGGGCGCGATCTACGGCGAGAATCCCCCGCTGGTCAACGCCACGCGGCCGCCCGGCCACTGGCAAGCGTACGACATCGTGTTCCGCCGGCCGCACTTCAAGGCCGATGGCTCGTTGGAGCGGCCGGCACGGATGACCGTATTTCTCAATGGGGTGTTGATTCAGGACAACTTCGAGTTGGTCGGGCCCACGGCGAACAAGGCTCGACCACCGTATCGCGCCCATCCTGACAAGCTGCCGCTCGAGCTACAGGATCACGGCAATCCGCTGCGGTATAGAAATATCTGGGTGAGGGAGCTTAGCGACTAAGCTCGCCCTGAGGCGCATATTCACGCGCTGGAGCCTTGAACAGCGCCGCAAAGAACACCAGCACCGCGGCTGCAAATGCCGCGGGCAGGATCCAGAAGCTGCGCCACTGATCGAGCGTCAGCGCCGTCGCGCCGGCCAAGAAGCGGTCGTATACGTTGCCGGCGATCTGCGCGCCAATCAGCATGCCGACGCCGTAGGTCACGAGCACGAGGAAGCCTTGCGCCTGGCCGCGCACCGCCGGCGTCGACTTCTTGTCGACGTAGATCTGGCCGGTGACGAAGAAGAAGTCGTAGCAGGGGCCGTGCAGCAGGACACCGAGCGCGATCATCCAAAAGACCGCATCCGGAGCGGCCAGCGCGAACAGCGCATAGCGAAGCGTCCACGCGCCCATCCCCATGATGAGCATCTTCTTCACGCCGAGCCGCAGGAACAACATCGGCATCAGCAGCATGAAGATCGTCTCGGACATCTGCCCGAGCGTTTGGGTTGCGGCGATCTTCTGGACGCCGGCCGCCCCCAGGAAGAGCTGCGTGAAGTTGTAGTAGACCGCGAGCGGGATGCACAACAGCAGCGACGCGACGATGAACACGTAGAACGGCCGGTCGCCGAGCTGCTTGAGCGCGTCGAGCCCGGCGATGCTGCGCAGCGAGACGGGCTGCCCCCTCCCGGAGGGAGGCGTGTGCGGCAGCGTGAAGCTGAAAAGACCGAGCACCACGCTCGCGATCCCAGCCGTGTACAGCGGCATCGCGGTCTGCTCTGGGACCACGCCCGTCACTTTGCCCAGGAACAGACTGATGAACAACCCCGCCACGATCCAGCCGATCGTTCCAAAGACGCGGATGAGGGGAAACTGCTGCTCCTGCGACTGGATGTGGTGGAACGCTAGGCTGTTGGCAAGGCCGAGCGTCGGCATGTAGCAGAGGTTGTAGAACAGCAGCAGGAGAATGAACGTGAGCGGCGAACCGGTGAAGCGTGGCACGGCACAGAGGACGAAACCACCGAGCACGTGCAGGACGCCGAGGACCCTCTCCGTGGCGAAGTACCGGTCTGCCACGAGCCCCAGGAAGAACGGCGCGACAATGGCCGCCACGGGGTTCACCGTGTACGGCCAGTGGGTCAGCGTCGCCATCCCGTGGTTCGTCATATACACGGCGATGGATGTGTACCACGCCCCCCAGATGAAGAACTGGAGGAACATCATCGTGGACAGCTTGGCGCGGATCACCGCGTCACGATGCCGCTACCGCGAGTTCCTTGGTCAGCCGGATGATGATGTGCGCCCCCGCTGGTAACACGATGTCCGAATCCTTGGTCTCATGCGCCACCGCGGCGCCCGCAACACCGCCCACGATGCCGCCGATGATCGTGCCCTTCTTGTTGCCGCCGAGCACTCGGCCCAGCACCGCGCCGGCGACGGCTCCGGCTCCTACCTTGGCCGCATCACCCGAGGTGACGCCGCGTCCCTTGTGAATCGTCTCGAGCGAGTCCACCGACGCGTCGAGGGGGTACGAGGTGCCGCGTACAGTGATGCTCGTAACGCTCAACGTCAAGGTCCCCGGGGTGCGCGGATTGGGCGCCGGTTTTACGTCGGCGATCTTGCCGTTGACGACCGAGCCCGCGGGGATCACGACTTTTCCCGCGGCGTTCCTGACGTCCTCCACGACGCGCGCGGTGAACGGATCGCCCACCTTGGCGGTGCGCGACGAAATCGTATCGGCCGCCGCGATGTCCATCGTCGTGCCGACGCCGAGCCGCGCCATCGCCGGATGCGCAGGCGGGTTGGGACGCCTCGTGGGATTACGCTGCGCCGGCGGCCGAGTGACTGGAGGCGGCGTCGTTTTCTGATTCGGTTCCGGTACGTCACGCATCGTCGCCGACGACTCCGACGGTGCCAACGTCAGATTGCGGGCGGTCGAGTCGCTGGCCTGGCTTTGGTTCTGCCCCTTCTGACAGGCACTCACGGCGAAGACGGCGGCACTCGCGAGAATAGCTAGCCGAGTCATGGAATCCTCTCTGTAACAGCGGTTGGCAATGGGTACCCGCACTCCGAGCTCACGTTCTACAACCGGTCTCGCAGGAACTCCGGTGTCAGTCCGCGGAGATATCCCGCGAGCAGCGTAAAGCTGTCGGTGACCAGCAGAATGCCCAGCACGATGAGCATCCCGCCCGCAATCCGGTCCACCCATACGATGTAGGGTCGGAAGCGCTGAAACCAGACCAGAAACCGGTCCAGGGCCAGCGCGGTCAAGAGGAACGGCAGCGCGAGGCCCAGTGCGTAAATCGCGAGCAGCAGGGTCCCCCGCGCCAGCCCCGCCTGCGTCGCCGCGAGTGTGAGGATGCCGCCGAGTATCGGTCCGATGCACGGCGTCCACGCCGCTCCGAACGTGAACCCGACGACGCCGGAACCGAAGTAGCCCAGCGGCTTGCGTGCCAGCTCGATGCGCCATTCGCGCATGAGGAACGCGGGACGCAGAATCCCCAACAGATAGATCCCAAACAGAATCAGGAATACGCCGCCCACGCGCCCCAGCCATACCTGATAGTCGCGCAGTAGATTGCCCACCGCGGATGCCGCGGCACCGAGCAGCACGAAGACGAGCGAGAACCCCGCGACGAACCACAGGCCGTGCAGCAGCGCCGTCCCACGCCGCCGCTCCGCTTCCTCCACCGACATGCCGGTGAGATATCCGACGTAGCTCGGGATCAGCGGCAGCACGCACGGAGACAGGAAACTCAGCAGGCCGGCTGCGAATGCAACGGCGACTCCCACATTAACCGCAGAACGCGACGGCGGAGACGACCGTGGTCCAGCGGGCGTCGGGACCGCACTCGGCCGTCGAAGTTACGTTCATCGTGCGCACGATTTCGCCCGAGAGTAGCCACTGCTCGCGGCGCTCGTCCCACGCCTTGTCGGCCTCAAAGGGTACCCCAAGCACAGTCGCGAGCATCGACGCGGCGAGGTCTTCGGCGTATTCCCCGGAGACGGTCTCGTTCTGCCCGTAGCTGTGATGCTCCGAGATGTAGCCATGGTGAGAGGGATCAGCGGGCATCGCGACGCCGATCGAGGCGGCGACGAGGCGGCTGGGCTCGTTCGTCGCTGACTCCGCAATCACGGCGAAGACAATCTGCCCGGGTTTGAGCATGCTCATCCCCTCTTCGCGATCGACAAGCTCGCAATGCGGGGGAAAAATCGAGCTCACCCGCACGAGATTGAAATTGGCAAGGTGCGCATCGCGTAACGCCATCTCGAAGCTCGTGAGCTTTTCCTTGTGCCGGCCTACGCCTTTCGTCAAAAAGGCCTTGGTCGGCATGAACATTCGTGAGTCAATCAACTCGGAGTTACCTCCCCTCGTACCATACCGCGGGACCCAGCTCGACCGGCGGCTCCGTGTCACCGCCCCGGTCCACAGTCGCCTGCATCACCTGCGCCAGCACCTCAGCAGGACTGAGAGCGACTTCCACGACTTCGATCTTCGACTGCCCGCGGTCCTTGCCGCGCACAACCAGCATGTATTTCGCCGTGTAGACGCGCAACCGCCCATCCGCCGCCTTTCGTGTCACGACCGCCGTGCCCCATTCTTTGCCTTCTCGCTTGATGGGGCGGAACGCGTAGATGGTCTCGATCTCCGCCGGCGGCACCTGAGCTTCGACGGCAGCCGCCAGTTTCGCCCACCCCACCCCTTGTCCGGGCGCGGGACTCGCTAGCGGGAAGAGGGCGCCGGAGTCCGTACCGCTTGGCTCGCTTGCTGCCATCGCTCCACATAGAAGCGCAGGACGTGCATGAAGTCCTGCGCGTTGGTGACGACGCCGTACGCCTGGTGCGTGCCCCGATCGCGCAGTTTGGTGACGACGAATTCGGTTTGGTCGACGCAGATGGTCGTCAGGGGACGGATGTCTTCCGTCACCGGCGAGTCGACGAACGCAGGCAGCATGTTGCCGACGGCGATCGCGTGCAATGCCGTTGCGACAAACACGGCAAATGTGGCGGTCGACGTATAGCCGCGCATCGCATCCTGTGCAGCCAACGTATCGGGGATCACATTCGGCAGTGGACCGTCATCGCGAATCGACCCGGCGAGAACATAGGGCACGCCGCGCGTGACCAGCGCGTGCATGATCCCGCTCTTGACGATGCCCCCGCGCACGGCCGCTTCGATCGAGCCGGCGCGGCGGATCGCATTGATTGCCCGCATGTGCAGCCCATGTCCGCCTTCGACACTCTCCCCCGAGCTCAACATCCCCAGTGTCGTGCCGAAGATCGCGGCCTCCAGATCGTGGACGGCCACGGCGTTGCCACCAAGGAGCACATTGACGTAACCGTTCTCGATGAACCAGATCATGTCCTCGCGTGCGCGAGCGTGGACCAGCGCGGGACCGATGACCCACAGGACCTTGCCACCCCCACCACCCCCACCCCGCTCCTTCTCTTCCCCCAGCAGCTGCGCGAGCACGCTGTAGTCCACCGGCCGCTCGCGCGATACCTCCGTCGCCATGAACCGGAATTCATTCGGACTGTGGGTGCCGCCCAGAAAGCCCTCGACGTGGACGAAGATCCCCTCGGAGCCGTCTTCCGCTGCTCCCACAGCGACCTTGTCGCCCTTTCGCACGCGTCGCGGCTCGGTCGTTACAAGGTCATCATCCGTCGGCTGCACGATCACGCAGTCCATCCGGGGCAGGCGTGGACGACGCCAGCCGCTCGGCAGCTTCGCGTACGTCGGGAGGTTCGTCGTCGAAAAAAAACCGTCGGGGAGAACCCCGTCGGCTGGTGCGGGCGTGAATCGCGCGTCGGGCGCGCCCGACAGCGGGGGCGCGGCAAAGTTAGGTGGTCGGTACTGAAAACGAGGACGACTCACAGGCCGGTCAAAATACCCGAAGTGAAATCGCTTTCACAAGAGTGTCTGTGGATCGCGGTCTACGGTGACCTCGCGATGCGCCTTCGCCCGCCACGCCCGCACCACGCGGCCGAGCACGCGCGGCTCGACGGACTTCCCCAACACGTGCCAACGCCACTTCCCTTTGAGGCGCATGAGCGGGCACGGCGCCGGGCCGAGCACCGTGAGCATACCGTCCAACCGCTCGGTCGAGGCACGCCTGAGCCAGGTGGCCACCTTCTCCGCCAGGTCCGCCGTGCGAGCGTGGTCGCTGGTCGCGATCACGAACCGCACCAGACCCGTTCGTGGCGGATATGGAGGATGGGGAGCTGAGCGCAGTGGCAGCTCGGCTGCCGCAAATTGCGCCACCGAGTGCGCTGCCGCTGCCCGGATCGCGTGATGGTCGGGCGCGCGCGTCTGCACGAACACACGGCCGCCGCGCGGCCCCCGCCCTGCTCTGCCCGCCACTTGCGCCACAAGCTGGAACGTCCGCTCGCCGGCCCGGAAATCGGGGAAATGGAGGCCGGTGTCCGCGTCCACGACGCCGACGACGGTGACGTTCGGAAAGTCGAGCCCCTTGGCGATCATCTGGGTGCCAAGCAGGATGTCCACCTCGCCGCGCGCGACCCGCTCCAGGATGTGGTGATGGGCCCATTTGCTCGTGGTCGTGTCGAGGTCCATCCGCGCGATGCGGGCGCGCGGATAGCGCAACCCCACGAAATGCTCGAGCTGTTGTGTCCCCAGCCCCCGGAGCCGTTGCGTCGGGTTGCTACAGATCGCACAGATCTCGGGAATCCCTTCCTCGTGCCCGCAGTAGTGGCAGCGCATGGTCAGCGGCATGTGGTGCACGGTGAGCGCGATGGCGCATTGGGGGCATCCCGGCACGTTGCCGCAGGCGGGACACTGCACGAACGTCGCGAACCCGCGGCGATTGAGGAGCAGGATCACCTGCTCGCCGCGCTCGAGCGCACCGGAGATGGCGGTATCCATCGCCTCGCTCCACGGGATCACGCCGGTCTCCGCCGGCGCGACCCGTGGCGCGCTCCGCAGATCCACGACCTCCACCGGCGGCAGCGGGCGCGCCCCCACGCGATCGGGCAGCGCGAATGTGACGAATCGCTCGTCAGTGAGCGTCTCGATCGAGGGTGTCGCGCTTCCCAGAATGAGGCGAGCTCCTTCGAGCTGCGCGCGCATCGCGGCGGCGTCGCGAGCGTGGTAGCGCGGGGCCGAGCCCTGCTTGTAGCTGGGCTCGTGCTCCTCGTCCACGACAATCGCGCCGAGCCGCTGCACGGGAGCGAACACGGCGGAGCGGGGCCCGACGGCGACGTGCCGCTCGCCCCGGCGTAGCGCGCGCCACGCATCGGCGCGCTCGCCATCGGACAGTCCCGAGTGCAGGACGGCCACGCTGTTGCCAAAGACGCCGCGCACGCGCGCGACGGTCTGCGGTGTCAGCGCGATTTCGGGCACGAGCAGAATTGCCCCCCGACCCGACGCGACGACGCCCCGCAGCACGTCGAGGTAGACGAGGGTCTTGCCTGACCCCGTGACGCCGTGGATCAGGACCGGCTGCTCGATCGGCGTCGCGGCGATGCCGCGAATGGCCGCGCCTTGGTCGTCCGTGAGGTCCGGCGGCGGCGGCGATGACAGATCGGCGAAGGGATCGCGCATCTCCGGCACGCGCTCGATGCGCGCGAGCCCCTGCCGTACCAGCCCGTCGAGAGCATTCCTGGACAGTCGTAACTGTCCCACCAGATGCGAGACTGGAGCGCTCCCCCCCAGAGCCTCGACCGTCTCGTAGACCGCGCGGCGCTGGGGCGCCCGCTTGAAGCGCCGCTCACGCTCGAGCAGCGATTCGAGACCATTGCCGGTGAGCACAAGCAGCCGCTCCGTGGCGGCCGCCGGCCCCGCGGGCCGGGCAACGCTCCACAGGGGTCCCGGCAGAATCGCCCGCAGCGCGAGGCCGAGTGGCGCGCCGTAGTAGTCCGACATCCAGCGCCCCAGCTCGAGCAGTGGCGGCGAGATCGCAGGCTCATCGTCCGGTGCCGCGGTAATTGGCTTGATCTCGATATCGGCTGAGGGCAGATCGCTGATGGCTTCGGTCACGATTCCCACCACGCTACGGCGCCGCAGCGGCACGACGACCCGCGCGCCAGGGACGACGCGCGGCGCCAGGGCTTCAGGGATTGCGTAGATGTAGGAGCGGTTTACCGGAACAGGCAGCACTACCGCGGCGTAGCGCGGCACGCTCATCTGCGCCGGACGCCGAGGCCGGGCTCCTGGGGAAGACGAATCTGCCCTTGTTCGATGGTGGCGCCCGTAAACGGATCGTCCACGGTCAGCGCCGCGCCATCCAGATCGGCGGCATCCACGAGCGGCGTGAAATGCGCTGCGGCCGTGATGCCGAGCGACGTCTCGATCATGCAGCCGACCATGACGAGCATGCCGTGCGCGCGCGCGGTGGCGATCATGCGCAGCGCTTCACGCAGCGACCCGCACTTGGCGAGCTTGATGTTGATCCCGTCCGCGCGGCCGGCCAGTCGCGGAATGTCGGTGGCCACAAGGCAGCTCTCATCCACGACCACCGGCAGGTGGTGCTTAGACGCGACCCGACGCACGTCGGCGAGACCCTCGAGATCGTCGGGTACGAGTGGCTGCTCGAGGAATTCGACGCCGTATTCTTTCAAGACCGGGATCATCTGCTTGGCCCGCGCGACGGTCCAGCCCGCATTGGCATCCACGCGGAGAGGCTTCCGCGTCGCATCGCGCACGGTACGCAGGATCTCTTCGTCGCGGTCGGTGCCGAGCTTGACTTTCAGAATGGGATAGTCGTCGGCTTCGCGCACTTTGGCGCGCAGCTGGTCCGATGAATCGAGCCCGATCGTGAAGGAAGAGAGCGGCGCGCGCTTGGGATCGAGCCCCCACAGCCGCCAGACCGGCTGGCCCAGCTTCTTCCCGACGAGATCATGCAGCGCGGCCGAAAGCGCCGCGCGGGCCGACCAGTTCTTCGGCAGTGCGTGTTCCCACCGATCTTCCGCGGCTTCGAGGTCGAACGGATCGCGCGGCAGGTGCGCGCTGAGTCGCTCGAAGGCGGCGAGTACCGTCTCGAGCGTCTCGCCGTAGAACGACGACGGATCGGCTTCGCCCCACCCCTCCTGTCCATCCCCGTCCACGAGCCGGACCCAGGCGCGTTTGTACCCGTTGGTCGAGCCACGGGCGATGACAAAGGGATGGCGCGTGGTGATGGAGCACTGCTCGACGACGAGCTTCAGACCCATCGATGCCTCTTCGAGGCCGTGGCGGTCACGTCCTCAAGATAGCGCCCGCACGAATGCGACGACACCGGCAGCGAGTAAATCGAGCCGGTAGCCGCCCTCCAACACACCGACGACGGGCCGCTTCCCCATCCGCTGGCGCAGTGCCTCCGTCCAATGAACGATGTCGTCGGGCTCGAGCGTGAACTCGCCGAGCGGATCGCCCGCCAGCGAGTCGAAGCCCGCGGAGACGAGGAGGATGTCCGGACTCCATTGCGCCAGCGCGGCATCGACGCCGCCGAGGAAGTCACGCACGTAGACGGGGCGCGGCAGGCCACCCGGTCGCGGGACATTGAACACATTACCGACGCCCCGCTCGTCGGCAGCCCCCGTCCCGGGATACCACGGATACTGATGCAGCGAGACGTATCGAATGGAAGGATCGTGCTCGATGAGCGCTTGCGTGCCGTTGCCATGATGGACGTCCCAATCCACGATCAGGACGCGAGCGCATCCCAGTGCCTGCGCGTGTCGGGCGGCCAGCACGACACTATTGAGGAAGCAAAACCCCATGGCCCGCTCCGCGAGCGCATGGTGACCGGGCGGACGCGTGATGCCGAAGGCGGTGCCGCCCCGCATTCCCTGTTCGACTGCCCCAAGCGCGACGCCGGCGCAGGCCAGCACCGACTCCATGCTTCTGGGCCCTAGGAACGTGTCGGCGTCGAGCGCGCCACCGCCGCGCGCCGCCAGCGCCTCGAGCATATCGAGGTATCGCGCAGGATGGACGCGCTCGATCGTGGCGCGAGTCGCGGCTGGCGCCTCAGCCCACGTGACGAGCGGCGCTAGCTCCGGCCGGCGCAATGCCTCGAGCACCACTTCGAAGCGCTGCGGGCGTTCCGGATGCCCGGCGCCAGCGTAATGATGCCGGCAGGCGGAATTCCAGACGACGGCGACGGACACCTATTCTTTGCGGTGAGTGTGCAGCAAATCGCGCAGCGATTCGACTTCGCGTTTCATCTCTTTTCGCGCATCCGCGAGCTCCGCCATCGCGCGCCGGTACCAGAACCACCCGATAACGGCGAGCAGCGCGACGCCGGCACACACGGCGGCCCAGGTGATCTGGTTGACCATCGCTAACAACACAGCGTTGAGCAGCAGAAACCCGACTGCAAAAATCGTGACGGCCCGGGTGAACGCGTAGCTGCTCACCGCACCGGTTGCCGCCGGCTCGGCAGCACGATCAAGGGGGCGTTGGGGACGGCGCCGAGTGCGCGCATGGTGAGGGACTCGTCGAGCACGGTCGCGCCACGGAACTTCACGACATACGACTCCTCGTTTGCCGTCGTCTTCATGGCGGCCCGCAGGGCCTCGTGCTTCAGCTGGGCAACGGTGGTACTGTCATCAACCTGCACGGGGACCTGCTCCCAGGCGGACGTCACCATCACCCGCACCGCATAGCGCTCCCCCCGCTCCCCCCGCTCCCCCCGCTCCCCCCGCTCCCCCCCCCCGACGGCAGCGCTCACGCGACCTCGACCTGGGACGCGAGCGGAAGGGTGGACAAGAAGCGGTCCAGTGCCTGATCGAAGAACAGCGTCGAGGCGCGGACACGCGTGACGCCTTTCTCTTTGTCGTCCCACGCGCTGATCACCAGTTCCTCGCCGCCCTGCCCGCGCAACGTCACGAACGTCGGCCCCGACTTCTCGACGAACGCCGCCGCATGCGGGACGCGTTCGGCGAAAAACTGCTGCGCGCGCGCCAGCACCTCGGCGGGCGCGAGAGAGACGGTCGTCGTATGGATCATGGCATCGGGAGAATCGTGATGCCGGTCGGCTGCCGCGGGACCGGAATACTGGCCACGCGAGCGCGGGTCGTGAGATCGATGACATCCACGGCGCCGGGATCGATCCCGACGCTCTCCTGCGAGACAAAGGCCCAGCGGCCGTCGGGCGAATACGCGACGCCATGCGGCAACGACTTCGAGGTCGGGATCTTGGCAACTTCAGTCAGACTCTGTGCGTCTACCAGCGATACGCTCTGCGCTTTCTTGTTGGTCACAATGACCCAACGCCCTTCGGCCGATGGCTCGACGTTGTAGGCACCGGTCCCCACCGGGATCTCCCGCATCAGCTCGAGCGATCCGGCGTCGAGAACTTGCAGCGTGTTGCCGTGATTGCACGCGACGTACAACCGCCGGTCGTCGGGAGAGACCGAGACAAATGTCGGCATGCACTCGTGTGGGGTCGGACCTGAGGCTACGGAATGCATCGGCATGGCCGGAGCGGTCATCCCTGCACCGGTCTTGTGCCGACGGCGAATGCGGAAGTTCTGCCGATCAATCTCGAGGATTTCATCCGAGTTCATGCATGACACGTACACCAGCGTCCCGGCATGATTGGCCTTCACGCCGTGCGGCATGTCGCACGCGGGGAGATTCGTCAGCGGCGTCATCGTCGCGGTCTGCACGATCGTCACGACGTTGGTGCGCGGGTGGTCGCCGTGGAAGTCGGAATTCGCGACAAACGCCAGCACGCCGTCGGGTGTCAACGCGATGGTCGTCGGAAACATCTCCGCCTGTGCCCGGCCGAGCAGGGTGTCGCTCCCGGCGCTCATCTTCCACACCGATCCGTAGGGCGTCCCATGGGCGATTGACACGTACCAGGCGGAGCCATCCGGTGCGACCGTCACGTTGTGAGGGCCATCGATATCGGCAGGCATGATCCCGACAGGAACGACTTTGGCCACGGCCAGTGCCGTGCCGTCCCAGGTCAACTGCGTGACGATATCACCAGATTCGCTGGCCACCAGAATACGGTAGCCCGGCGGAGGCGATGCGGCGAGGCCCGCCAGGAGTGCGAGTACAGCGATGAGACGCATGGGAAAAAGATAGCGCGGAACGGCGGTCAGGTCACTTTGGAGCGTCCGGCCAGTGCGTGTCCGGGCGTGCGGGCGGCGGCTGCTCGGCGCTGAGGCGATCGGCGCGGATGTCGGCGTAGATGAAGTTCTCGGGGGCGACGGGAGAATCTGCGAGACGGCGCAGCATTGCCAGTTGGCCGACATGGGTCATGGTATCGGCGAAGGGTCCCTGGAACAGTTGTTCTGTGGAGAGCGAGCACGGCGTGCCGCTCTTGAGCCGCTCGCCTACGGCCTCGACCAGGTCGTGGAAGCGCGCCACTTCTTCCTGGAATGTGGGAAGAGGGTCGGGCTTCACCGGATATGATCCGCCCTGAAAGAAGGCGCGCACGTAGCCCATCAGCGCCGACATGTGGCGCAGCAATTCGACCGGCGTGCGGACGCGGTTGCCCGCGCTGAACATGGGATAGTGCTCCGGCGCGCCGCGCAGCGTTTTCTGCGTGCGGTAGGCGATGGCGGCAAGGAAATGGCACAACAGCTCGCGGTCACGGTCCACGGTGGGAAATCGAGTCGAGCAGCGCGCGCGCCGCAAGCGCGTGCGCGGCCGGCGTCCAATGCTGGTCGTGCGGGGTACGGAAGATCGGAGGGCCAGCCGACGAGCGCACCAGCGTCGGCAACAGGTCGATGTAGCGGATCCCTTCCTTTTTGCAGCGTTCGATGACGATGGCGTTGTACAACCATTCCAGCGGGGAGTAGCTGCCGTCGGGGAGCTGCGCGTTCGCAAGCAGTACGAGGAACGGCACATGACGTGCCGCGGCGAAGCCGTGCGCCGCCGCCAACTCGTCGAGCGCCGGCTGCATCGCGCCCCGGATCCAGGTCGAATCCGCTTCGTTCATTGAATCGCGCGGCATCGCGCCCAGGATCACGCTGGCGCGCCGCAGGATGTGCGCGCCGAGCTGGAAGTGCAGGTTCAACCAGTAATCGACGCTCCGGAGCCACGCCTGCTTGTAGGGAGAGTAGAGCAAGCCGCCGTGCACGCTGCGGATCCCCGGCAGCACATCCGCGCGAATCAGTGTGCCGGCGAACAGCACGTTCGGATGGAACATGCGGCCGAAGGTCTGCGTGGTCAGCTCGAAAATGACCGTCTGCGGCCGGACGATCGGCAGCAGCTCGTCCATCCGCAGGCGGATCTGGCGCGGACTGTATCCGGCCACGCCGGCGTTCACCACATGCACGCGGCGCCGCGGATCGCGGGCAGCGAGCAGCCGCTCGAGCTGCTTGCTCCACGTGTCCTCGTTCGCGACCGCGAGCCCCATGGTGAACGAGTTGCCGACGGCGAGGATGCGGGTGTCGGCCCGCTGGATCTCGGCCAGTGTCGTGTCGCGCAGGCCGTCGCTCGACACGTCGATCGGGACGTTGACCTCCGGCGTGACGTAGCGATGGTGCGCGCCCGGCTTGAGCGTGTAACCGCGCACTGGGTGCGCGGCATACAGCGAGTCCTCGCGGTGATTGATCGGGAAGTAGCCCGGCGGATCGCGCGCGATGCGCATGACCACTTCCCCGGCCGCGACCGCAACCACGATGGCGATCGCCGCGGCGAGGAGCTGAGCCCGCAGCCGCACTGGTTCCTTCATTATTGTAGCACACGCAGCACTTCACGCGCGGCGCGCCGCCCGCTCGCCAGCGCCCCGGCCACGGTCCCGATTTCAGCGCCGTTCGTCGCTTCGCCGGCGAAGAAGAGCGTCCCGTCCACCGGCCGGGCGAGCGCGCGTGGGGCGCCGTTGCCGCCGACCCCGATATAGCTATAGGCGCCGCGCGCGAAGGGATCGGCGCGCCAGTCGTGACTGGCCGACGCATCGAGTCGCTCCTCCAGCTCGCGCCGCGGCACAGCCAGAACGTCGGAGAGCGCGACCAGACTGCGCTCGAGCCGCGATGGCGGCTCCTCCGCGAGCAGCTGCTCGGCGGCCACTGCGCCGACGTATCCGACGAGTACCGGCGAGCGCACGGGAAGCGACGTCCACCACGTCGGCACTTCGGCGCCATGCGCGTGCAGGAAGGTCAACCCGCTGCCGTTCGAGCCGGCCTGCGCGCGCCGCTCCTTCAGAAATTCCGGTTTCTCCCAGAAGGCCTCCCGGAATCGCAACACGATCTTGAACACCTGCCCCATTTCGAGCCCCGCCAGCGCGCGCTGTTTGGCGGGGAGCTCCGGATCGAACCGCACGACGCCGGCCTTGAGGACGGCCAGCGGCAGCGTGATCAGTGCGGTACGGGCGCTCAGCGTGGGCAACGGAGCGCGGTCACCGCCGCGGCACACGACGCTGACCGTCCCGCGTTTCCACTCCACCGCTTCCGCGACGGTGCTGAGACGCACCTCGGTGCGCTCGGGATCCAATCCGTCCCGCAGCCATTTCATCAGAGCGTCGCCGCCGTTCGCGATCCGGAACTGTTTGCCCTCGACCTCGTCTTGTTCGTCACCGCCATCCACCTCGACCGCGAGCGACTGCGCGCTCAAACGGTCGGGGTGCGCGGCGTAAAACCCTTGCACGAAGTCGCGCAGCATCCCGCGCCGTGCCGCCGGTACGCGCGCCGACTCCAGATACTCGCTCACCGGGAAATCCTTGCCGCCCCGACCAGCGACGCGACGTGCGAGATCGTGGTTCATGCGATCGACGAGCTCCCAAAAGTCTCCCATCGGTTTGAAGCGGCCGGCGCTGGCGAGCTCGTGCCTGTCGGGCAGCTCCAGCACCGCGAGCCCCGCGGCCTGTGCGAGCGGAAGCGTTTCGGCCGACGCGCCGTGAATGAATTCGGCGCCAAGCTCGAGCGGCACAGGTGAACGCGGATCGTGCAGGGTGAGAATCCGGCCGCCGACGCGCGGCCGCGCTTCAATGATAGTGACGCGGAGACCGGCGTGCGAGAGGTCGCGGGCCGCCGCCAGGCCGGCGGCTCCGGCACCGAGGATCAGCACGTCAACGCGTTTGCGATCTCGTGGCACGCTCGGAATACCGTTCGGACCGGGGCGAGTTCCTACAGGAGCGCGCGCAGAGCATTCTCAACTGCGGAATTCGGCACGGCGCGCGCACCCAGGTCCCGTGCCGCGCGCAACGCCGCGGC